>JBDSPQ010000054.1:0-5720 GCA_039930305.1 Ginsengibacter sp.
TTTGAAGAGATGAACGTAAATCCTAATGCCTATACAGAGCCCTCCCTGGGACCGCTATTTACCACAAGTATCATTAGAACTGTAGGAACTGGTACTGCAGACAGGAACCGGACCAATATAAAATATCTGTCCGGTGCGATGCAATACCATGCCACGCTTCAAAATTTCTGGTATGGAGAAAAGGGCATCGTAAATGCACAAACAGGAAACTTTTTTGAAACAGTTTACACCTCTCATCTAAGAGAGCTTTCCGTAGTTATATCAAAAACTGAAGGTGATCCTGACCAGGTGAACCAAAATGCGATGGCCAAAATATGGAGAGTGTATGCACTCCACCGGGTGACCGACGCATATGGAGATGTACCCTACAAAGAAGCAACGCTCGGCAGTATTGACGGTATTTACAAACCCGTGTACGATAAACAATCCGACATTTATCCCTGGATGCTTCAGGATATTGAAGCGGCTATCCAGGCGCTTGATGCTTCAAAAGGATCCTTTGGCGGCGCTGATGTAATCTACAAGGGAGATGTGCAAAAGTGGAAAACCTTTGGCTACTCCCTGATGCTCCGGCTGGGAATGCGGCTTACGAAGGTAGATCCTGACATGGCCAAAACCTGGGTGCAAAAAGCAATCGCCGGCGGCGTAATGCAAAGCAATGCAGATCTCGCGAAAATTGAACATGCTCCGGCTGACCCTAACAACTGGAATTGGGATGCAAGAGAATTAAAACGTGAAAGTCTGCCAGAGGGTAACCAAGGCCTTGGCCTGGTGAAAATGGGAAAAACATTTATTGATTTACTGCAGGCAAATAATGATCCCCGTATTCCATTTTATGCTACCCTTTGGGAAGGTAATATTAATTCAAAGCAAGCGCAGGTAATTACCCAAACTACCACGCCTAACCTTCAGAAGGGTTTGCCAAATGGGTATGATCCGGGCACAATTTCTCAGGCAGTACCGGGGTGGACCAATTCACTTCTTACAACCTATTCTGAACCAAATACCGCCACGGTTGCGAATTTTGCAGCACCTTCTATTATATTAAGCTATTCCGAAGTAGAGTTTTTACTTGCGGAAGCAGCGCTCCGGGGATGGGGTCCGGGAACTCCTGAAGTACATTACGAAAATGCTATCAGGGCGAATATGGAATCGTCAGGATTGTATCCTAACAGTTCACTCGATCCAATCGCAATTACTGACGCGGAAATAAGTGATTACATCGCTGCCCATACATTGGCCGGAAGTGATAGCGACAAAATGAAACAAATTTTTACCCAGTTTTACCTTGCTCATTATATGTATATGGACTTTTTTGAAGCATGGTCTACCTGGCGTCGCACCGGTGTACCCGATCTTGCTGTGATCACTTATCCCCTAAACACCACCGGAGGACTTCCCATAAGGCGACTGATGTATTCATTTGATGAGAAGGCGTTGAATGCGGCAAACGTCGAGAGTGCCATTACACAGCAGGGGCCCGATACTTATACCACCAGGGTTTGGTGGGATAAGCAATAATAATTAATCAGCATAATTTTTAAAATTCAAAATATTAGAATCATGAAAGACAATCGCCGGGATTTTATTAAAAAAGGTGCTACTGTGGCAGCTGCATTATCCCTTGGAAGTGTTGCTTCAGCAAAGAACAGTCTGCATCAGCACACCACTGAAAAAAAGAAATTAAAGGCTTATGCGCGGGATGCAGGGATGAAGTTCGCTCTTGCAATGTCGCCTGATTCGCCTCGCGTGCCATTTGCAAAACAAATAGATGTGATGCACGCTGTATCAGGTGTGTTAAAAAATGGCAACTTCAAACCCTGGGATCCTGAGGCAATAAAAGCCACCAAAGCTGCCTGGGAAAAGGAGGGTATGAAATGGACTGTAGTAGAAGGGCCACCGTCATTAGGGTCTGATACTAAATTAGCACTCGAAGGAAGGGACGAAGAAATTTCAAACTTCATCACTTTTATGAAAAACCTTAAGAAATATGGTGATGTAGATGTGATCTGCTATAACTGGATGCCGGTGATCAGCTGGTACAGAACAAAAAAAGATGCGCCCGGTCGCGGTGGCGCACTGATGACAGCGTTCGATTATGCAGAAGTTAAAGATGAGCCGGTAACAAAGTACGGCGAAGTATCCAAAGAATCGCTTTGGAAAAATCTTGAATATTTTCTAAAAGCAGTGGTGCCGGAGGCTGAAAAAATAGGTATGAATTTGTCCCTGCATCCCGACGATCCCCAGGTGGATAAAATAAAAGGGATCTCAAGGATTATGACAACGCCGGAAAATTTTGACCGCATGCTGGATCTTTATCCAAGCAAATACAGCGGACTAACTATGTGCCAGGGAAATTTTGCGTTGATGGGCGCCGATATACCGGCACTTATAAGAAGATGGGGCAAAAGAGGAGCTATTAATTATGTGCACTTCAGGAATGTGCAGGAACTAAGCGGTCAGTTGCCCAGCACCAAATTCACAGAGTGCTTTCATGATGAAGGACAAATAGATATGTATGAAGCCATGAAAGCATACCATGATATCGACTTCAATGGCTCGATAAGACCGGACCACGTAGCTACGCTTCACGGCGAAAACAATGAACGCCCCGGTTATATGACGCTTGGAGCTCTATATGCTATTGGCTATATCAGGGGTTTGGCAGAAAGTGTAAGTAAGGAGGCCGCGGGAAAATGAAATAAATGGTTGGTGTATGCCGTGTGGTGATATGTTGTATATCATTTTCTATAGGATGCCAATGGGATTACAAATGGGTTGATTGCTAAATGTTTGAAATAAAATTTCATTAAAAGAGATTAGATTTTTCCGGCCACTCATCGTACATTTAAAACATCCCTTTCAGGAAAAAGAAAATGAAAAACTAAATCATTGCTTTACGATTGAACTCCTTTTTCTGATTGCCGGATTACATTTCGCGGGGTCTGATTTTAAAGAAAGAATTGTAGGCTGATTGTATTTGATACCTTATCAAGACAAAAATTGTAAACCTGATTGAATAATTTCCGGCATTTTTTGATGTCAGAGATCAATTCTTACATGTTAAAATATTTTATCCGTCAGGTACTTTAGATATCGCAGGGTCTTTTATTCACCTGCAAAGCCTGCAACTCAAAGAAGACTGTTATAACATTATGAATTTTGAAGAAGAGAAACACTGGCCCACAATCATTGAAACCATTTTTTTCATTTCAATATAAAATTTTACATGAAAAGTATTCTAAAGCAAATTTCAGAGGATAACAAAACGCTGGAAAAAAAAGCTTCATCCCAGGCGCAGGCAGAAATTGCAGACCCTTCAACAAGGGATGACAGGAGACATTTTTTAAAGAAAACTGCTATTGGGGGGCTTACCCTTGCCGGCATGATGGGCATGTCTATTGGAGACACATTAGCCCAAACAACTTCCAAAGTAAGTCGTAACTCGGCTCCTTCCGATTTAAAAATTACTGATCTGCGGTACGCTCTTACGACAGTACTCGGTGGCACCGCCATCATACGCATCGATACCAACCAGGGAATTTATGGATTGGGTGAAGTAAGAGATGGTGCTGATCCAAAATATGCGTTGATGCTGAAAAGCCGGATACTTGGATTGAACCCTTGTAATGTTGAAATGATTTTTAAAGTCATTAAGCAATTCGGCGGCCCCAGCCGGCAGGCAGGTGGTGTATGCGGTGTGGAAATGGCCCTTTGGGATCTTTGTGGTAAAGCCTATAATGTGCCGGCATGGCAATTACTGGGTGGCAGATACCGCGATAAGGTAAGGCTCTACGCCGATACGCCGGAAGCTAAGTCTCCGGAAGAGCAATTAAAACTAATTAAATATCGGACAGAGGACCAGGGGTACACATGGCTTAAAATGGACTTATCCATTGATGAGCTTAAAAATGTAGATGGCGCTTTAGTCAATCAAAAATTCTGGCAAAAGGAAGGAAGTCTCCGGCAGTGGCAGGGAGACTATATGGGTTATGGAAATACCGTGCACCCATTTACTCAAATTCAAATTACAGATAAGGGATTGGATGAGTTGGCTAAGATCGTGGACAGTGTTCGGGGCATGGTAGGGTATGAAATCCCGCTTTGTACCGACCACTTCGGTCATTTTGATTTGAATAACGGAATACGGCTTGGCAAAACGCTCGAGAAATACAGGCTTGCCTGGATGGAGGACATCGTTTCCTGGGAGCTTACAGATCAATGGAAAACTATGTCGGATGCATTAGAAACTCCTATGCTTACCGGTGAAGATATTTACCTTTTGAAAAATTTCAAACCGCTCATAGATGCACATGCGGTCGACATTGTTCATCCTGACCTGGCAACTTCCGGAGGCTTATTGGAAACCAAAAGAATTGGTGACTATGCAGAAGAGCACGGAGTAGCAATGGCCATGCACCAGGCCGGTACCCCGGTTTCCTTTATGGCTAATGTTCATTGCGCTGCTGCTACTCAAAACTTCCTGGCACTGGAACACCACTCAATTGATTTGCCGTGGTGGGAAAGCCTGGTGAAAACTACTGATGGCCGCCAGCTCATTACAAAGGGATTTGCCAATATACCATTGACAGCCCCGGGCCTTGGAATTGAATTGAACGAAGAAGTAGTAAAACAACACCTGCACGAACGCGATAAAAGCTATTTCGCACCAACGACAGATTGGGATAAAAGAAGCTCGCATGACAGGGTGTTTAGCTAATAAACCATCATTGTACAACTAAATTATTAACCATACCAAAATTTATTGGCGACCTGCACACGCAGCTCTTCTTCCGGAGAAGGGCTGCGTGTGGTCTCCTGATAAAAATAAGATGTCATGAAAGATAACCGACGGGATTTTTTAAAGAAAAGTACAGCAATCGCAGCAGCCGCAACAGTTGGAGGCTTGAGCGCATGTTCAAATTCCAGTAAAGTAAACGCTGGTTCAGGGGCAATAACATCTTCTGTGAAAGAAGTAGCGTGGCCTATTGCCGAACGAGCGGATCTGCCAAAACTTTGTATCGGCGTTTCCAGTAATGCAGACGTAAATGAAATGCGCCAGGCAAAACAGATGGGTGTAGACTATGTATTGATGGGTGGCCCGCAAATTCCATGGACGAAGGAGAAGTTGCGCGCTATAATGGATCCATTCGAAGCCCAGGGTCTTACTGTCATTAATATGATGATTGGCGGACATCCCAACACCATCTATGGAAGGGATGGACGGGATCAGGAAATTAAAATGATCCAGGATTCTTTGGTGGCCGCTGGTGAAGCCAAATTGCCGGTCGTTGAATATAATTTTTATGCTCACCGTCTGATGGAAGGCTATTATGAAGTAAAAACACGCGGCGGCGCAGGCAATACGGGATTTGATTATGAAAAGGGGAAAAATGCTCCAAATGATCCATCGCTGGGTACGCCGCAAACGGCCGAAATGCTTTGGAGCAGTCTTTCCTATTTTTTGAAAGCGGTAATACCCGTAGCTGAAAAGGCAGGCGTAAGAATGGCCCTTCATCCAAATGACCCACCCATTCCCATTTCCCATGGTCATGCGCAGATAATGGCCACTTTCAATGATTGGAAGAGAATGCTAGATCTCGTAGACAGCCCATCAAATGGAATGACTTTCGACTGTGGCGTAACAAGGGAAATGGGCGAAGATCCGCTTGAAGTGTTGCACTATATAGGATCACGCGATCGTATCAATCATGTGCATT
>JBDSPQ010000055.1:0-8825 GCA_039930305.1 Ginsengibacter sp.
TTTTACAGGTAGAAGGATGGTTAGAGCAATACCCGGAAGTACAAGCTGAGCTAACGGAAATAGAGCTGTCGCTTGAGTCCTACGCCGTGACCAATGCTATTGCTCCGGCACCAGGTATCAAGGAAAAGATAATGGCCGGCATTAATGCCGGTAGTGAAAAAAGTATTTCGCCAGCCACGAAAGAAACAATCATTGCTCCAACTACGCAGGATGAAACAGCTGCGGTATATCGCATTCCCTCTTTCATAAGAATGGCTGCAGCAGCCTTGATTATTTTATTGATTGGCAGTGTCATATTGAACTATTCTTATTATAAGAAATATCAGTCAGCTAATGTAGACCTGCTGACGGCCCGACAAAAGATTGCAGGAATGGATTCGCTAAACACCGCTATGAACCAGGACCTGAAGGTGATGACAGATAAGAATGCCCAACCAGTCGTTCTCAATGGCACTGAACATGCACCTGAAGCTCTCGCAAAGATTTTCTGGATGAGGAATACAGGTGATGTTTACGTGGACCCTTCAAATTTGCCAGACGTACCAGCGGGTAAGCAATACCAACTTTGGGCTATTGTAGATGGCAAGCCTGTGGATGCTGGAATGATCTCGACTGAAAAGGGCATATACCACATCCAGAAAATGAAATCATTTGGTAATGCGCAGGCATTTGCCATTACGCTCGAAAAAGCAGGTGGCAGCCCCGCCCCCACAATGACGGAAATGTTCGTGATTTCCAAGATCTGATTTTTATTTCTCTTTTATCTCTCATTTTATTTTCTCCCAACAATTAATCTATTGACATCTCTTATCACTTTAATCTTTTCAAAAAATATTTTCGTGTACGCGTGACCGTCTAAATTAAAATTTTAAGAAAACCAATCTGAAATTTTCCTTTCCACGTATGTGTTGAAAACAATTTAATTCAATGGCTACAAGCCAGAAAAACAACAACATGAAAAAAATAAAATTATTGTCTATAAGCGCGATGTTTCTTTTCGCCGCTTGTAATTCAACCAACAAAATGACTACTACCAAAGAAATGAACTCTTCAAAAACCGTAATGGTTGGTGGTGCCGAAATGTATCCAACAAAAAATATTGTGGAGAATGCCGTAAACTCTAAAGACCATACAACACTCGTGGCTGCAGTAAAGGCAGCAGGCCTGGTTGAAACCCTTGCCAGTGCAGGTCCGTTTACAGTATTTGCACCCACTAATATGGCTTTTGAAGCGTTACCCGCCGGCACTGTAGAAACATTGTTGCAGCCGGAGAATAAAAGTAAGCTGACAACAGTGTTGACCTATCATGTAGTAGCCGGACGTTATAGCGCTGCTGACCTGATGAAGATGATCAAAGAAGGTAATGGCACGGCAAGCCTGCCTACTGTACAAGGTGAAACATTAAGCTTCAAACAGAATGGATCGGCAATAATGGTTTCCGATGATAATGGCGGCACTGCAAGAGTAACAATCGCTGATGTGAATCAAAGCAATGGTGTGATACACGTGGTTGACAAAGTTTTGCTTCCGAAATAAATTACAGGGTTTTTATATTTCTTCTATCCGATACCGGCAAATCTGCCGGTATTTTTTTTTGATAAAGCAATTTGTTTACTTTGGTAAGTTTACTTTTGCACCGTTTTACGTGAACTACAATATTACATCGCATCGGAAATAATTTTTCATGTATAAAAATAAAAAGGTAATAGTGGTCTTGCCGGCATACAATGCGGCACTCACTATGGAAAAAACAATTCTGGAAATTCCTATGGATGTAGTGGATGACATTGTGATGGTAGATGACAACAGCACAGACGATACTATGGATGTAGCCCGGGCGCTTGGTATCAAAAATATTATCCACCATGATGAAAATAAAGGCTACGGCGGAAATCAGAAAAGCTGTTATAATAAAGCGCTTGAACTGAATGGAGACATCATTATAATGCTTCACCCGGATTATCAATATACTCCAAAGCTTCTGCTGGCAATGATTTCAGTGATTGGCAACGATTTGTACAAAGTCGTTTTTGGAAGCAGAATTCTTGGAAAAGGGGCCCTGAAAGGCGGAATGCCAATGTATAAATATCTTGCCAACCGCTTTCTGACCTTTTTTCAAAACATGCTAATGAACCAAAAGCTTTCAGAATACCACACCGGCTACCGGGCATATCACCGGGAGGTACTTGAGAAAATTGATTACATGCAAAACTCAGACGATTTCATTTTCGACAACCAGCTGATAGCACAGATATTCTATAACAAGTTTGAAATAGCCGAAATTACCTGCCCTACCAAATATTTTGAAGAAGCCTCTTCTATTAATTTGCAAAGAAGTATTACCTACGGCATGGGTGTGTTAAAAGTTTCATTTCTTTATTTTGTGACCAGGCTCAATTTATATAAATGGAAATTACTCACCGGGTAGCAGACCGCAAAAGCAGGAATTATCTCTTTATCATCATTGCGTCAGCGGCTTTTTTCTTCATACCTTTTTTGGGCAGGGTTCATCTTTTCGATTGGGATGAAATTAATTTCGCGGAATCTGCAAGAGAGATGATTGTGACCGGAAATTACCGGCAGGTGCAAATCAATTTTCAACCTTTTTGGGAAAAGCCACCACTTTTTTTCTGGCTGCAGGCTGCGTGCATGAAAGTTTTCGGTGTGAATGAATTTGCCGCAAGATTTCCAAATGCACTTTTTGGAATAATCACCTTAGCAACTTTTTTCTTCATTGGTAAAAAGTACAAAAGCCCTCGATTTGGTTTCATTTGGGCGTTAAGTTACCTCGGCACTTTTCTGCCTCATTTATATTTCAAATCTGCGATCATCGATCCGGTATTCAATTACTTTATTTTCATGGGTATGTTTTTTATGTTTCTTGATGTGGCCCATGTGTCAAAAAAAAACAAAATTCTATACGCGGCGCTGGCGGGCACTTTCATTGGGCTTGCTACGCTAACCAAAGGTCCGGTAGGGTTACTAGTATTTCTGATCTCATTTTTTGCGTGGTTTATTTTTAAGCGGTTTAAAATGTTTCCGGGAATAAAAAAAATAGGGATCTTTATTTTGTGTTTTACGGCTGTTTGCTTTTTGTGGTTTGGACCGGAGATATTGAATAATGGTTTTTGGTTTTTGAAAGAATTTCTACAGTACCAGGCGGAACTTTTTCTAACACCGGTAGCTTCTCACGGCGAACCCTTCTATTACCATTTCGTCGTTGTCTTTATTGGTTGTTTCCCAATCTCAATTCTTGCGTTGCCTGTTTTTTTCGGCAAAAATATTTACGGCAAGCCTGATTTTATCTTTTTAATGAAAATACTTTTTTGGACGGTAATGATTCTATTTAGCATCACAACTACCAAGATCGTGCATTACTCCTCACTTACTTACATGCCGCTCGCCTTTCTTGCAACATGCTACCTTGAGAAGATCGTTACTGATAAGAAAAGTTTGAAGACTTACCTCATCGTATTATTAATGATAATGGCATTCATTTTTTCATTTTTACTTGCCGCGCTTCCCTATGTGGCTGCCAATCCTGAATTGTTGCTGCCCTACCTGCACGACCGTTATGCTGCGGCCAGCCTAAATGTAAGTGTTTACTGGAGTGGGTACGAGAGCTCCATAGGAATAATTTATTTTCTACTGGTTTTGGTTTCCCTGATGTTATTTTATAAGAGAAAAAATATGCAAGGAATACTTACTTTATTTTATTCAACGGCAATTTGTCTTTTCTTTTACCTGCTCGTCGTTGTTCCTAAAATTGAAAAATATTCGCAGGGACCAGCCATTGAATTTTACAAAAGTCTTTCGGGCAAAGACGTATATGTATGGCCGGTAGGTTTCAAAAGCTACGCGCAGTATTTTTACGCAGCTAAACCCGCGAAACCCATATATGGAGCAGCTGACGAAAAATTTTTAATGCAGGGAAATATCACCAGGCCCGCTTTCTTTGTGGTGAAAATTACCAATGAGAAGATTGATAGTCTTTGTGCAAGTTGTAAACTGATAAAACAGGAAGGTGGCTTTAAATTTTATCGACGAAATCCTCCACCCACTTCAAATTAAGCAACTGCTTTATTCACAAGTCCTGCCGCTTCACTAAGCAAGATAGCAGACTGAACCTTCAAGCCACTTTTATCGATCAGGTCTTTCGCCACTTCTGCGTTGGTGCCCTGAAGGCGCACTATTATGGGAATTTCAATATTACCTATTGACTGGTAAGCATCAATAACACCCTGGGCTACACGATCACAACGCACAATCCCGCCAAAAATATTGATCAGTATCGCCTTCACTTTGGGATCTTTCAAAATGATCCTGAATCCGGCCTCCACCGTTTGAGCATTGGCCGTACCACCCACGTCCAAAAAGTTGGCAGGCTCTCCACCGCTTAATTGTATCATGTCCATAGTAGCCATAGCAAGACCTGCACCGTTAACCATGCAGCCAACGTTTCCGTCAAGTTTTACAAAATTCAGGTTGTATTTCGCAGCCTCCACCTCTGTTGGATCTTCTTCTGTAATATCCCTGAGTGAAGCAATGTCCGGGTGACGGATCAATGCATTATCATCGATATTCATTTTACAATCAACTGCTATTATTTTATTATCACTTGTTTTGAAAAGAGGATTTATTTCCAGCATACTGCAGTCAAGCCCCACATAGGCATTGTACAGGTTCGCAACAAATTTTACGCAATTCTTAAAAGCATCTCCCTTCAGTCCGAGGTTAAAAGCAATTTTCCTGGCCTGGAAAGATGGCAATCCCCCACCGGGATGCACCCATTCCTTAAATATTTTTTCCGGGGTATCATGGGCAACATCTTCGATATTTACACCACCCTCAGTGCTGTACATGATTACATTTTTTCCTTCCGCACGATCCAACAGGATAGATAAATAAATCTCTTTTACCTCATCAGGACCTTCGTAATACACATCCTGGGCTACCAGAATTTTATTCACGAGTTTTCCTGCATCACCAGTCTGGATGGTTACCAATGTGCCACCAAGCAGATTGTGTGCAATCTTTTTTACATCCTCGGCATTTTTTGCAACCGCTACTCCGCGCTGCTCGGTACCAATTATAGTTCCTTTACCTCTGCCACCAGCGTGTATCTGTGCTTTTATCACTGCAAACTTGCTCCCATACTGGCTGTTAATATAGCGGTAAGCTTCTTCCGCTTCAGCTACGGTATTGCACGCTAAACCTTCCTGTACAGGTACATTAAATCTCTTTAATAATTCTTTAGCCTGGTATTCGTGTAAATTCATTTCAGAAATTTTAAGGCGAAGATAAAGGCTTAATGATAAACGCTATAATTTTTTAGAAACGCATGCGCATGGCATGAAAGTTTGCAGGCACAAAGGCGATTTCATCCCAATATCAACTTATCAAGCAATTAACAATTGTACAATCCAACCCTAAATGCATTCACTTAACTTTGACCGAAATTTTTCAAAAAATATGTTGGAGAAAATACAGGAAGCAGTTGCGTTTATAAGAAATAAATACAGTGATAATCCATCCGTCGGTGTCATACTTGGAAGCGGGCTGGGAAGTTTTATTTCCGAAGTGGACATAGAATGTTCCATTGACTACAGTGACATTCCGAATTTTCCGGTGAGTACCGTTGAAGGACATAGTGGCCAGCTGATTTTTGGCAAAATTGGTAGTAAAACTATCGTTGCTATGGCAGGACGATTTCATTATTATGAAGGTTATAAGACGCCCGAAGTTGTCTTTCCGGTAAGGGTCATGAAATTTCTAGGTATACAAACTTTATTGATCAGCAATGCGGCCGGGGGCACTAACAAAAATTTCCAGGTGGGCGACCTGATGGTTATAACTGATCATATTAGCCTGCTTACGTTGAATCCCCTGTTAGGAAAGAATGATGAAAATCTCGGTCCGCGTTTTCCAGATATGAGTGAGCCTTATAAAAAAAACCTTATCTCCATTGCAAAAACAATTGCCGTACAAAATAATATTACTTTGAAAGAGGGTGTTTACATGGGGGTTACCGGTCCGACCTTTGAAACACGGGCAGAATACAAAATGATTAATCTTCTCGGTGCAGATGCTGTGGGAATGAGTACTGTGCAGGAAGTAATTGCGGCGGTGCATATGGGATTGCCTGTTTTGGCTATGAGCGTGATTACCGATATTGGTATTAGAAAAGAAGAAAATACTATTACGCATAAAGATGTTTTGAAAGCAGCCAGCCAGGCCGAGCCAAGACTCACGCTGGTATTTAAGGAATTGATTAAAGCCTTGTAAGCAAGTCAGCATGAAGTTCTGTAAAAAGATATTTATTTTGCAATTTTTGTTTAAACCGCTACTTCTTATCCTGCTGGTTTGCGTTTCGATTACCAGTGCAGCACAACTCCCGGGCGTTATAAAGCGGAGGCCCGGCAGCAACACACCCGGCACAACTCAATCCACTCCACAAGGCAGCAAGGCAACAAAGTCTGACACGCTTGGTTTTAAACACCGGGACGATCTTGCTGATTCGATCACTATCTCGTATCGTTATCTCGATTCGTTACGCAGCCAAAAACTGGATTCATCTGTTAGTGATTTCAATAGAATTTATACCGTGCCTGCCGATTATGTAACACTTGGCAATAATGGCAATGCCGCATTCCCCGTCCTCTTTACACCCATTTTAACGGCGGGATGGGATGCCGGTTTTCACTCGCTCGACCTTTATAAATATACCTTGGGTAATACAGCCTTTTACAAAACTACCCGTCCTTACACTGAACTTACTTACCTGATGGGCTCCGGCAAAGAACAAGTTATCGAAGTGCAGCAGACGCAAAATATTAAACCCAATTGGAATGCGGGATTTGAATACAGGCTCATCTCCGCACCGGGATATTTTCAAACCCAGAATTCAAACCACAATAGTTACCGTTTTTTTAGTAATTACCAGGGACCTAAAAAAAGATATGCCGCTTACCTGGTTTTGCTTGGTAACAAATTAGCCGGGTCGGAAAATGGCGGAATTCAAAACGATTCTTTCTTATTGGATCCGAACAGGAAAAATCGTTTTACCGTTCCCGTTAATCTTGGAGGAGACGTTGGTCAGTCAAATAATGTATTTTCCACCAAAGTGAACACAGGAAACAATTACTCGAACTTTACCGCATTCTTCAGGCAGAGCTACGATTTTGGTATCAAGGATTCCATAAAAATAAATGACAGCACCACTGATTATTTATTTTATCCGAAATTTCGTTTCCAGCATACAATCAATTATAGTAGCTACACATATCGCTTCAAGGATCTCTTAACCAAGAGAGAATCGATAAAACAAGACTCTGCTATTTTAAATGATTGGTACGATCTAACACTGAAAACGTTTGGCAATTTTAATTTCAGTCTGCAGGATCAATGGAAATATGTGTCAAATGATTTTGTCATAAGGCAATTTCCGGAAACCAAAAACCCGGCACAGTTTATAGAAGCCGGCATTCGCCTGGAAAATTTTAAAGGAATATTTTCTTCCTCCCCACGCCCCCAGTCAATTCTTCAGGTATACCCGAAGCCTGGATTTCAAAAGAATTTTTACAATATCGCGCTGCATGGTGAATACCGCAATAAAACAAGAAATCAAAAATGGGATGCCCTGTTGAAGGGAGAATTTTATCCTTCTGGCTACAACGCCGGTGATTACAGCGCCTATGCTACACTTACCCGTTTTTTGAATAAAAGACTGGGAGGAATAGAAATTGGATTTCATAATATAAACCGCACCCCCTCGTATATTTTCCAGGAAAATTCTTCATTTAATCTCGATTCAACTTCAAGTGTGAAGAAGGAAAATATAACAGTTATTTCAGCCAGGGCTAACAATCCCCGTTTTTCTTTGCAGGCCAGAAATATTTCAATAACCAATTATACCTATTTTAAAAACTATTACCAATCAGACCAATTTAATGGCCTTGTAAATATCACGCAGGTTATTGCTTCCACGAAGAACAAAATAGTAGGGCACTTGAATCTTTATAGCGATTTCATCCTACAGCAAAATACGGGCGACAATCCCATCAGGGTACCCTTATTTTTTACAAGGCAACGACTGGCATTTGAAGGCGTGTTTTTCAGAAATCTAAACCTGAGTACGGGACTGGATGTTAAATACAATACGCCTTACAAAGCCAATAATTATTCACCGGTGGTGGGTCAATTTTTTCCGCAGGATTCAGTCACCATCACAAATCTTCCAGATATCAGCGCTTATTTCAACTTCCGGATCAAATCCTTCACTGCGCTCATAAAAGTGGAGAATCTTAATGCTATTTCATTTACTGACGGGTTTGGTTTTACGAATAATAATTTCGCTGCGCCAAATTATCCGCGTCCCGGATACATTTTACGAATCGGTGTGCTATGGCGATTCGTGAACTGAGGATGTATTTACGAATTGAACTAAGTATTGATAAATAATCCGGATAATTATTTGCCCAGCTTGAATTATAATATGCTATACAAGGATATCATCATAAGGCCGATTAGGTTAGAAGATAATGCGGCGATTGCATCTATCATTCGCGATTCACTGATGGAATTTGGCGCCGCCAGGCCAGGCACTGTTTATTTCGATGATACAACAGACCACCTATTCGAACTCTTTCACAACCGCAACGCCGCATATTTCATTGCAGAACGAAAAGAAATAGTCGTCGCAGGCGCAGGCATATTTCCAACTGAAGGCCTGGCTGATGGTGATTGTGAATTGGTAAAGATGTATGTATCCGCAGAAGCCAGGGGTATCGGATTAGGAAAAATCATGTTGATGAAATGTATGGACA
>JBDSPQ010000056.1:0-6558 GCA_039930305.1 Ginsengibacter sp.
GATTCACTATTTAATAAACTACACCTTGGTAAGCTTGGCCTGGGCAGACGGGCCTATGACTATGCCATGCTGGGCTATAAGGTGTTAAAGGCAAAAGGAAAACTATCGAGTGATGATATTTTAACCATAGCGGATATGACGACGCCTTCGTCTAAAAAAAGATTGTTTGTCATAGACCTGGAAAAGGAAAAACTACTTTATGTAACCTATGTGGCTCATGGTCGAAATTCGGGACTGGATAAGACCTTATATTTTTCCAATAAAGCCGAGAGTAATAAAACCAGCCTGGGATTTTACGTAACCAGTGTAACTTATAATGGGTCACACGGCTACTCTATGCGGCTGGAAGGCCAGGAGATTGGCTTTAATAATAATGCGAAGGAAAGAGATATAGTAGTACATAGTGCGGACTATGTAAGTGAAACTGTTGTAAAAAGCCAGGGATACCTTGGCAGAAGTTTAGGCTGTCCGGCTTTATCACCTGCTATCTACAAATCGGTAATAAATAAAATTAAAAATGGTACTTGTCTTTTTATTTACGGTAATAACGCCCAGTACATCACGAATTCAAAATTGTTAAAACAGCCCGTGAAGTTGGCGGAAAAATAATTGCCTGGTTTTTATCTCATAAAATTCATTCTGCGTTTTTCAGCTCAGTAACAAAATAATGCCTGCAGTCGCTGATAGTTATTTCGTCAAGCGCATCGATAAAATTTTTATAACTACATTCTTTGCCCGGCACTATTACCAGGGAAAGTTCTTCACGACTTATCATTTTTTCTTCCAGATCTTTTTGTTTTAGCCGGATGATGCTGCGCATTGATGAGAATGGTGCATACGACAAAGCCATTGTCCCTTCATAATATCCGATAATGTCATTTTGTAAAAGAAGGAATGTTAACGTGGTTGAATTTTTTAGAAGTGTACTGTCCTTAGAATTTTTTGGGAGCAGAAAATGCATTTCATGGGGCTCTTGCAAGGTAGCGGTAAACATAAAAAAAGTGATCAAAATAAATCCGAGGTCAACCATGGGTGTAAGGTCTACACGGATGTTTCTTAAAATTCTTTTTTTTCCTTGAACAGGTTTTGCGATTATTTCTGCCAAAATTCTTTTTTTATAAAGAGTGTGAAACATATTTTTTCCATAACATCGCTTTGTTACAGATTGAAAAGACTTATGCCTCATTTTATTCGTTACATTTATTTTATGAAACAATTATTATTGATCCTGATTTTCTCAATCTGTTTTACACAAATGATGCCGGCACAGCAAACCATTCCTTTATATGAAGGAGCTATTCCCAACAGTAAACCTTACAATACAAAAGAATACTGGGAGCCTCAGGGCAATGGCGATACCATAGTTCATTACATTTCGGAGCCAACACTTTCAGTTTTCCTTCCGGAAAAGATGCCGTCATCTACTCCGGCTGTAGTTATCTGTCCGGGCGGAGGTTACCAGATCGCATCGATTGTAAAAGAAGGTTACGCGATAGCGAGGAGATTCAATGAAATGGGTGTTGCTGCTTTCGTTTTGAAATACCGCGTACCTGATGATTCTTCCATGGTGGACAAAACAATTGGACCATTACAAGATGCGCAACGGGCTATTCAATTAGTAAGGCTGAATGCGAAAAAATGGAATGTGGATATGGCTAAAGTGGGTATAATGGGGTTTTCGGCTGGTGGACATGTTGCTTCAACAGCAGCTACACATTTCAACAAAAATTACATTGCCAACCCGGACAATATCAGTCTCAGGCCAGACTATGCCATTTTTATTTATCCTGTTATAAGTTTCCAGGACAGTATTGGCCACCTGGGTAGCAGGGACAGGTTAATCGGAAAAAATCCTCCCGCAAGTCTTAGAGATGCTTTTTCAAATGAGCTACTGGTAGATGCCAATACACCACCAACCTTTCTTGTTCATGCTACAGATGATAATGCAGTACCAGTTATGAATTCCGTGAAATATTATGAAGCCTTGATACAGCATAAAGTTTCTGCAGAGATGCATATATATAAGGGAGGCGGGCACGGATTTGGTATGCACAATCCCACTACAAGGGATGATTGGATGAACCTTTGCAGGCATTGGATGGAAAGTATGCAGTGGCTTCGCAACTGATATCGCGCAATCATTTTCTGGCACAATTGACATGATCTATTTTATGAATCGTCGTTTTGTACTTAGTAATAAAAATATCATCCTGCTGTGTTTCATAATCGCAAAGTTTGTTTTACAGTACTTGCTTATCAATCCTGTGTATGATTTACAGCGAGACGAGTACCTGCACCTCGACCAGGCGAATCATCTTGCATGGGGCTACATCTCTGTGCCGCCTTTTACATCCTGGATTTCTTACATAATCAGGATTTTGGGAAATGGTTATTTCTGGGTAAAATTTTTTCCCGCTCTCTTTGGCGCATTAACGATAGTGGTTGTATGGAAAACCATTGAAGCATTGAAGGGAAATCTATTTGCACTGGTGTTAGGCTCCCTGGCCATATTACTTTCTGTTGTTCTCCGCATAAATATTTTGTACCAGCCAAATTCATTCGATATTTTTTTCTGGATGCTTGTTTATTTTACTGTCATCAAATATATCGATACAAACAATTCCAGGTGGCTGCTCGCCGCCGGTGCAGCATTTGGCTTCGGGTTTTTAAGCAAATACAATATTGTCTTTTTAGCGCTGGGATTGGTTCCTGCAATATTGCTGAGCAGGCAAAGAAAAATATTCAATGAAAAAAATCTGTACATAGGCGCGGCTATTGCTTTGGTCATCATGCTGCCGAATATAGTATGGCAATTCAAAAATGACTTTCCAACTCTGACCCAGTTGCAGGAATTGTCACGCACTCAATTGGTAAATGTTAATCGTTCTGATTTTGTAAAGGAGCAGTTTATTTTTTTTGCGGGATCATTAATAATTATTCTTGGCGCTTTCATATCACTCTTGTTTTATTCGCCTTTTCGAAAATACAGATTCTTCCTGTGGACCTATTTTATCACCCTCTTTATTTTTATTTTCTTTAAAGCGAAAGCTTATTATGCTATTGGGTTGTATCCGGTACTCCTGGCCTTCGGTTCGGTGTACCTGGAAAAAATTCTGGAAAACCAACGCAGGAAATTTTGGAAGCCGGTTCTGATTATGGCCATCGTGTTGGGCTCCGTTCCCTTAATATTAATTGCATTTCCCTTTCAAAGCCCGGCTAAAATACAGGAAGTTAGTCAACGCTACCGAAAATTGGGCCTGTTGCGGTGGGAGGATGGAAAAGAGCACAACATGCCACAGGACTTTGCGGATATGCTCGGTTGGAGCGAACTTGCACGCAAAACAGATGCCGCCTATGCCCCGATAAACAATAAAGATAATACCCTGGTGATATGCGATAATTATGGGCAGGCCGGCGCCATAAATTATTATTCCGGGTATAAAAATATTAATGCCGTTTCATTGAATGCAGATTATATTAACTGGATTTCGCTTGACAAGAAAATTGTGAATATGATATTGGTAAGGGAGGCAAATGATTCTGATGAAATTGTGGAAGCGCTAAAAGGATTTTTTACGCAATGTACTATTGCGGGCAAAATTGAAAACGAATATGCACGGGAAATGGGAACGACGATTTACTTGTTCACCGGCGCAAAGACGGATATCAACAAAATAATATCTCAGAAAATAAATGAACGGAAAGCAGCGGCCAAAACTCCATAACATTTTATAATAAAGAGTGGATGCGATGTCAGGTATTTCGCCGGAAGATTTAATTCTAAAAAGCTGAACGATTTAAATGATGGTCGATTAATAGGTGCTTCGGTAAAGATGATCTATTTTCCTGCCAGCCTGTTTTTTCAGGGGTATTTGTAATCCGTTTGTTTTGTCAAGCCATGTATAGAGTTCATCACGCAGGCGCAGACCAATAGTGTCGTACTTTTTGTTCCTGATCAGGTTGTTCATTTCGTAAGGATCTGCCTCAAGGTCATACAATTCATTGATGTCCCAAACCCCATTATATGTTATATACTTGTACTTGTCTGAGCGTACCGCATAAGTAGTAGGCGTTTGAGGAAAGGCCTGTTCCCAGTAATATTCATAAAATACTTTATCGCGCCAAGGCGTTTCTTTGTCTTGTAGTAGAGGGAGAAATGAATTGCCTTGCATTTGCGACGGCTTGGGAATTCCTGCGACATCCAGGAAAGTGGGTGCAAGATCGATGTTGAGAATCATTTGAGAAACTACGCTGCCGGCTTTTACCATCCCAGGCGCCCATACCAGCAGAGGAACCCGCATACTTTCTTCATAAGCATTTCTTTTATCAATCAACCCGTGCTCACCAAAAAGAAAGCCATTATCGCCCATATACATCACTATCGTGTTATCTGCCAATCCATTTTCTTTTACCCAATTCAATACTTTTTGTATGCTTTCATCTATTGCCATCAACGTTTCCAGGTAAAGATGATAAAATTCATCGAAAGGAATTTGCCCATGGTACATGTAGTCCACGCCATGCCAGCTATATCGCTGTTCACGCACCCAGCGTGGAATATCTTTATAGTTTACTTGCGTGGCAGGCGGGATTACTTTTCCAAACTGTTTGCTGCTATCCGAAACCGTTAGATACATTGACGGGGGACTTAAAATTTCCAGGTTTTTATACTTTCCCTCGTGGCGCCTGGCTGGCATAAACTCTGCGTGTACACCTTTATGTGAGAGGTACATGCAAAATGGTTTATCCTTCACATTGCTCATCCAGTTGATGGCCCTGGAGGTTAATTCATCCGTGATATAATTATTACTGTCAAGCTGCACATGTTTGCCATTTACATTAAGATTATTTTGATAATACTTGCCTTGACCCTCAAAGCTTACCCATTCATCAAAGCCAGGTTGCGGTTTGTCGCCTGAATCCCCCATGTGCCATTTCCCCATAAAAGCCGTTTTATATCCTTTCTTTTGAAGGTACTGCGGAAAAAAAGTAAGATTTCCCGGCAATGGCGCTGAATTATCTACCACCGTATGTGTATGTGCATACTGACCAGTAAGTATAGATGCCCTGCTTGGTGAGCAAAGCGACGTGGTTACAAAAGCATTTTTTAAATGTGCTCCTTCTCTCGCCATCCGATCCATACCTGGTGTCTGCAGGCCAGGGACAGTATTCATAAATCCCATAAAATCGTAGCGGTGATCATCTGCCAGTATGTAGATAATGTTTACCGGTTTATTTGTCTGCGATGCGCCCACCCTTGGTAGCCCCAGTAAAACAATACAGATGGCGAAATAATACCTCATGAAAGCTCTTTTTTATTTTATTTTAAAGTTAAAGGAAGGTAGGAAAATTTTCCTTCACCGGGTAGCAGCGATGAGCGTGTGTCATTGCAAGGTGTCCGGGCATAATACCCTCGCTGATTCTGCGTTATAAGTGTATATTTTTTTAGCGTGAAATCACTAATAATCCTTTTTCTTACTTTTCTGAATTTTTCTGTTGTATTTGCTCAACATGAATTGTCGTCGGATGAGTTATTTTCTAATGCGAGGCAGGCTGCCTTCCGGGAAAAAGACTATGACATGGCAAAGCAACTTGCCTGGCAGGCACTGAGAAAATCACCGGCTTATACTGATATCGAGATTTTCCTGGGGCGGGTGTACACCTGGGATAAGCAATATGATAGTGCCCGATATCATTTTGCCAACGTATTACATAACGATGGAGCAAATGAAGACGCCAGCAGCGGCTACGCAGATCTTGAGTATTGGAATAAGCATTACCAAAATTCATTGGAGATATGCAACACCGGATTAAAACTATTTCCCGCTTCAGAAGAGCTTTTGATACGCAAAGCCAAAAATTTGAAAGCTTTGGAGAAATATACTGAAGCCATGCAGGTAACTGAACAAATACTTATAGTAAATAAAAATAACAAAGAAGCATTGTCACTGGCGAAAAGTATCAAAGATGCTACGGCATCTAACAGGGTGACAGTTGGCTATGAATATTCCGCATTTGACAAACAATTCGATAAGGCCTGGCATCTTGGTAGTATAGCCTATGGCCGTAATACCAAACTCGGATCTTTTATTGCGCGGGTAAACTATGCAAGCCGCTTCGGATCATCGGGCTGGCAGGCTGAGGCAGATGCCTACCCGCGGATCAGCAATACTTTTTATACTTATGTAAACTTTGGCTATTCTGCTGATGCAGGAATATTTCCGCAATACCGTGCAGGGTTTTCTTTGTATGCCAACCTGCCCAAAAGCTTCGAGGCGGAAGCGGGAATGCGCTACTTGTATTTTTCGTCTCCCACCACCATATATACTTTCTCTTTGGGTAAATATTATAAGAGCTTTTTGTTTTCTGCAAGAACTTATTTAACCCCGTCGGCGGGCACGCTTTCTCAATCTTACAGCCTGAATGGCCGCTATTATTTTGGCGGTGAAGATGATTACATTAGCCTGACCGCAGGCACCGGAATTTCTCCCGACGATAATACGCAGAATGTTCTTCTAAATAATAAACAGCTAAAACTTTCTTCTAAAAAAGCTTCCA
>JBDSPQ010000057.1:0-5973 GCA_039930305.1 Ginsengibacter sp.
TCTAATAAGGGCAGTTGAACCAATTGAAGGAATAGATACTATGTTACAGCGGACCGGAAAGAAAAAACCGGACTTTACCCTTACCCGCGGACCTGGAAATGTGGGTAAAGCACTTGGCATTTTTAAACACCATTCGGGTTTATCTCTTAATGAACATGAGCTTTTCATCGCTCAGGATAAAATATCAACACATCCTTTTGACATTGGAACAAGTAAAAGAATAGGGGTCGAGGGAGCAGGCCAAGATGGACTATTACCATACAGATTTTATGTAAGGGGAAACCGTTTCGTAAGCGGGAAAAACAACTGACCAAGATTAGCGGCTGTTGCCACCGGCAAAGGCATATTCTTTTTTATCTGATCCCATGTATCACAAAAACGTACTTTTGCAACTTAATTTTTAAATAAAATCAATCAAGTTATGAGCACAACTAAAGTTGCTATTAATGGTTTTGGCCGTATCGGCCGACTCGTTTTCAGGCAAATCTATAATATGGAAGGTATTGACGTAGTGGCAATAAATGACCTTACCAGCCCTAAGGTACTGGCTCATTTATTAAAATACGACAGTGCGCAGGGAAGGTTTGATGGTGAGGTAAAAAGCATGGAAGATTCTATAACGGTAAATGGCGAAGAAATAAAAATATACAAGCAAAAAGATCCTGCGCAAATTCCATGGGGAGATCATGATGTGGACGTGGTAATTGAGAGTACCGGATTTTTTACTGACCGTGAAAAAGCCGAGGCCCACATAACAGCAGGTGCTAAAAGAGTCGTTATTTCTGCACCGGCAACCGGCGATTTGAAGACGATTGTTTTCAATGTAAACCACGATATTTTGGACGGCAGTGAAACCATTATTTCCTGCGCATCATGCACTACCAATTGTCTTGCGCCGATGGCTAAAGTTTTAAATGACACATACGGGATTGCTGCAGGGTTTATGACCACCATTCACGCTTATACCAATGACCAGAATACATTGGACGCACCGCATGCAAAAGGCGACCTGAGAAGGGCTCGTGCTGCTGCGGCTAATGTGGTTCCAAACAGTACCGGCGCCGCGAAAGCGATCGGGCTGGTTTTGCCCGAGCTTAAAGGAATACTCGATGGTGTTGCGCAACGGGTACCAGTGATCACGGGTTCGCTTACGGATCTCACAACGGTCTTGAAAAAGAAAACCTCTATTGAGGAAGTAAATGCAGCAATGAAAGCGGCTTCCAATGAAAGTTTCGGTTATACGGAAGATGAAATTGTAAGCTCTGATGTGATCGGCACTCACTTCGGTTCTTTGTTCGATTCTACGCAAACAAAGGTGCTCACGGTGGGAGACACTCAACTGGTAAAAACGGTAAGTTGGTACGATAATGAAATGAGTTATGTATCGCAATTAGTAAGGACCGTAAAATATATGGATACACTAATAAAGAAATAAGTTTTGAATTTTTTGAAGACCCGTTCCGGAAAATTTTCCAGAACGGGCCTTCTTTTTTATAAAGCGGGCGGTATCTGGCGGAAATTTAAATCTAAATGTTCAAAGTCGGGTGGGAATGGCACTGGAAGCCATAAGAAAAGAGTCGTTAAACCTTTGAGCAGGTAGGATGTACGGAATTTTAATCCTTATATTTTGTAAAGGCAGAGAGGAAGTATTCTAAAGCGGAAACCATGCTGGGGAATTTTGGTTGTGGCGCAATTATATCCGGATTAAAACCTGCCGCGATGACTGCTTTGCGTGTATTATCTCCGAAAGCACCTATCATAGTTCCATTTTGCCGAAATTCCGGGCAATGATCTACAAAACTTTTAACGCCCAACGGAGTAAAAAAGCAAATGATATCGTATTCATGCTTCGCTATAATTTCCCTGACATTGGTAGCTATTATCTGGTACAATACCGGAATTGCATATTCGCAGTGGTTAGATATAAGCCAGTTGGTAATTTCACTATCGAAAGATTCTGAACAGGGATAGAGAAAACTTTCCTGTTCTTTATATTTACTAATTACATCAAAAAGGCTTTTGTTGGTGCCGTCAGTACCATAAAATACTTTGCGTTTTCTGTAAAGTATAAATTTTTGCAGGTATAAAGCCACGGCCTCCGTAATACAAAAATATTTGGTCTCCGGTGAAATAGTAATTTTTAATTCATCACACGTCCTGAAAAAATGATCAATAGCATTCCGGCTTGTAAAAATCACCGCCGAATATGCGATAATATCAATTTTTTGCTTGCGAAATTCCTTTGATGAAACCGGTTCAACCCGAATGAGTGGCGCGAAATTAAGGTTTACCTTATATTTCCTTGCCATTTCAAAATATGGCGATTTTTCATTTTCCGGTTTAGCCTGGGTTATGAGAATATTCTGGATTTGCCTCATAGTGTCCTGATCAGTAGATACAACCTTTTTATCCATTTTTAGTCAGACGATGTTTTGCAAACCTACGGTATTTTTACGAAAGTTCCTGCCACCCTATGTTTGGTAGACGTAACGATTTATTGGATTTCAGCCTTTTAAATCAAATAATCAACAGTTACTTTGTAAAGTATAAGTAAAGGAATAATTTCTGTTGCAAGAATATATATAACGAAATGGAAAGCGCTGAGTGGGATCTTACGGTCAAGAGCTCCATAAGTTTTCATGTACCGTGCTAAAAAAAACAAACCAACTACCATCGCCGAAAGAACCGCCGTATAATTCACCGAATAGATTTTGCCAAATGCAATCAGAATTATGAAGGGGACCAATATGATCCCGGCTATTTTATTTATCAAAAAAATAATAAAAATATAACTATTAATTACCTGCTGCATAGTGCTAAGCCATCCGATGAATTTTAAAATACAAAACTTTAAAAAATACAAAGCGCCAACCGCCGCAATGCATATTAGCAACATTGCTTTTCCACTTAAAAGGCTGTCGGGGTGATAGTGGGTAAAAAGAAGCCATACATAAATACCGCCGGTAATTGCAAAGAAGATATTTAAAATAAAAGAAGGAAGTTTTGCCTGCACGAGCTGATCAGTCAGTTGGGTTTGCCTCAGTGAAGTATTAAAAAAAACCCGGAAAAGATTATTAAAATAAGCCCGGTACGTCGTTTTGAGTATCCCCAATATCAATACCACGGCACACAATAAATAAAATATAAATTCCTTCCCGGCAAATTTCTTCTCTCTCGTGAGCAGGTACCGGGGTTCATCCTGGCTGTTGAGGAGTTTGTTTTCATTAATGACCCTTGTTACTATTGATTGATAGCTTTTTTTTGTGACGAAAGGAACGATGGCAGTATCAACCAAAGCTGTGGTCACTATACCTGTATCGGGCAGAAGGGAATCCCGGTTCAATTTTGTAGAACTGCCCCCTACAGTCTGCGAGAGACAATTCGTGCCATAAAAAAAAGAAATGATGCAGATTAAAAAAAACACAAACTTCTTTTTCATAAGTTGGCTTTGGCAATGATTGCTCAAAAATAATTGATATATCCAAAATGTATTTTAGAAGAATTTCTGATGTCAAATTTCACATCATTTCTTTTGCCGATCGCGTAGCTTAAATTTAGTAGTCCCAACTTCGTTTCGAATGAAAGGCCTATGCCACCACTGATGAAATTGTTTGAAAAACGGGAGTTATTAAATTCTGTTTTAGTAAAGCCTGCATCGGAAAAACCAAACAAATAAGAATTTGTGCCAAGCAGGTAACGGTACTCTGCAGTAAAAACCAAATATTTGTTTGCGTAAATACTTTCTTCATCGAACCCGCGTAATAAACGGTACCCGCCAATCTGGAATAATTCATTCCGAAACAATTGGGGAGATTCAATCCACCCACCGTTTAAGGCCGTTTTTATAGTAGCCGCTTTTCCGACAGGCAAATAATGAGACAATGTACCTACCAGGCGAATTCGGTAAGTTTTTAACTTAACAGAATCGTACAATCGTTTAAAATCAAAAGCCGGATCGGCAGCATCTTTCAAGTTGACAATGTCATTATTCCTCGAAACCTTTTTAATGCCTACGGCCAGGGTGAGCACTGCTTCGTTTCCTTTACGGGGGTTCAGGCGGTAATTAGTATTATTTAAATTATAGCTTATCCCAAAATTGCCCGTCGTTACATCAACATTTCGCGGCAATGTCCGTGTAAGTAAAATGCGGTTAGTATCTACGCCGCCAGATAAAAGGAAACTGCTTTCGTTTTGAAAAAACAATTTAGCAGATTGAGTGGCAGATAGAATATACTGTATTCCAAAAATCGAATTGAGCTGCAGATAGGAAGAATCTTTTTTCAGTAAGTCGAATGTAAAATCCATTCCAAAAGAAGAATTGAAAATATATGGATGTACATAGCCAAGGTGTAGCCTTGGAGATTGGGGCTGAATCTGCTGCCAGTTTAAGACAATATTTTCTCCTGCTCCGAGAGAATTTTTTAGGTCCAGGTGTATATCGCCAGTCAACTGGGCTTTGCCCGTGGCATTGTTGGCAGGCAAGTAGCCAATCAACACATCGATAGCGCTGCTTTTTTTTTGTTGCAGGTAAAGATTCAGAACCGAGCCACTCCCCAGCATTGTTACATCCCATGGCTGCAGTTCTTCTACATACTGGAGTTCCTTCAGTTTTTTGCTAACCGCGGTTAACTTGCTGTTATCGTAAATACTTCCGTGTTCGATTTCCAGGTAGTGCTGCAGGAATGAGTTCTTAATCTTCGCCTTTCCGAGAACCCTTATGCTGTCAAGATGGTAAAGTGGTCCTTTTTTGATGAATAACTTTCCTGTTGTTTTGTTAGGGAAAAATTTAATACTGTCTAAGATTACCTGCGTGAATGGATATCCGTTATCCTCGTAGTATTTAAGAATCCGTTCTTTTTGATTTGGAAACCTGTTAAAATCTGTGACCGTTTTTCCTTCTCCAGTCGCTTTCATACCTGCCAACTGGAGCACATTATCTTCGATGCTATCAGTAGTTACGTCAATAAAACTAATTTGACGTCCAAAATAAATTTGAACTATAGCAAAAGTGGAGTCTCGTTTTATTGAATCTATGGAGGCAGCAGGGTATCCTCTTTTCAACAATAATAATGGAAGTGAATTGAGAAAATCCAAAGCCGACGTTTCATCTGCAAACGTGGTTTTTAGATCGGTCGCTAACTGAAGAGTGTCTTTATCAATTATTTTATAAGTAATGGTATATTTATCCTGAGAAAAACCATTAGCCGTTACCAGAAAAACACAAATTGAAAATATAATGAAGCACCTTTTGTGATATTTTATCTTTACTGACTTCATGATAAGTGATCAAATCTAATGAAAATCCAAAAGCCCATCTTTGCACGAATCTTACTGATCAAATAATAGCATTTTGTCGGGCATCTATATTCATATTCCTTTTTGCAGGCAAGCTTGCCATTATTGTAATTTTCATTTTTCAACTTCATCCTTGTTGAAGAATGAGATGATCAATGCAATAACACAAGAAATAGCACTCTCCGCTTCCTTAGCCGCAGAAAGTGAAAAGCACATTGAAACCATTTATTTTGGTGGTGGTACGCCCAGCTTATTACATAACCACGAGATCGGCGATTTATTATCAGCTGTCAGAACTAATTATCTGGTAAGTAAAAATGCTGAAATAACAATTGAAGCCAACCCTGATGATATTTCCGCCGAAATATTGACCGGGTGGCTTGCCAGCGGTATTAACAGGCTGAGTATAGGTGTACAATCTTTTAAAGAGGCGGATCTTTTATGGATGAACCGTGCGCACAATTCAGGTCAGGCAATGAAATGCCTGGACATGATAGCAGACGCCGGCTTTGCTAATTACTCGGCGGACCTGATCTATGGGTCACCTGGGTTGTCGGACAGTGAATGGGAATCTCATTTGGCTCTGATGATACAGAAGAACGTTCCTCATCTTGCCTGTTATGCCCTAACGGTAGAGCCGAAAACCCCACTGGCTAAACTTATTCGGCTGAATAAAAG
>JBDSPQ010000058.1:0-3366 GCA_039930305.1 Ginsengibacter sp.
GGGCATTGTGGCCGCTCTAACATTCGGCTATCCTGGATTTTTGTAAAAATCTGCCTGCTTCTAAACTACATTGGCCAAGGTGCATATTTGCTTGCCCACAGAAAAGGCCTGACCATCACTGACGAAATAAGAGATACGCTGCATATAAACGCTTTTTATGATCTAATGCCCCAATGGTTTGTTTTGGGAGGTGTAGCAATAGCTACCGTAGCTGCGATCATAGCAAGCCAGGCAATGATCTCAGGATCTTTTACACTTATAAGCGAAGCCATGCGGCTTAACTTATGGCCCAAACTTAAAATAAAATATCCGTCAGATGAAAGGGGGCAACTATTCATTCCGGCGATTAATACGATGATATTCTGCGGCTGCGTGGGCGTTGTACTCTATTTCCAAACCTCTTCCCGGATGGAGGCTGCTTATGGATTGGCTATCATTATCACCATGTTGGCGACGACAGTGTTATTTGCAAACTACATGGTAATCCATCGCGTTAAATCTGTTTGGATCTATGTATTCCTGATCGTGTATGGCACTATCGAGATAACTTTTCTCACTGCACTGTTATTGAAATTTACACACGGGGGTTATTTCACCACGATAATAGGAACCTTCATGTTTGCAGTAATGTACCTGTGGTACCGTGCACGAAAAATTAAAAACCGCTACGTAGAATTTGTACGACTGGAAAAATACATCCCCATGCTCCAGGAACTGAGTAATGATAGCAGCATACCTAAGTATGCAACCCACCTCGTGTACCTTACGAGTGCAAACAATCCGAAAGAAATAGAACATAAAATCATCTACTCTGTATTAAATCGTAAGCCAAAACGTGCAGACATCTATTGGTTTGTGCATGTGGATACGCTGGACGACCCATTCACATCGGAATATTCCGTAGATGCCATTATTCCTAACGAGGTAATTCGTATTGAATTCAGGTTGGGATTCCGCATGGAGCCGCACATAAACCTCATGTTCCGTCATGTTGTAGAAGATATGGTTGCCAACCGGGAGGTAAATATTACCAGCAGATACGAAAGCTTACAGCGTAATAATGTGGTAGGAGATTTTCAATTTATCGTGATGGAAAAATTTCTGTCACGCGATAATGAGTTGCCGTTTTTTGAAAAACTTATTATGAAACTTCATTTTTGGGCAAAAGAAGTAAGTCTTTCTGAAGAAAGGGGTTTTGGCCTGGAACAAAGTAATGTCACAGTGGAGAAATTCCCTTTGATTGTAGCGCCCGTCAGCCAATTGAAATTACACAGGATTTTTCCGGATGAGGAATAGACGGGGGATTGCATTTTTAGATTTTTTATCCGCAGCTGATTGTTTTCGGTACTTTTCACCTTCCAGTAATTCATTCAACCTTGTCTGCTACTTTCATATATATTATTGCCGCATATGCTGTCATTATCATCGTGATCTACCTGGTGCAGGAAAAATTTATTTTCAAACCCGAAAAACTCGACCAGGATTTTCTGTATAAATATGATGCACCGTTTAAAGAATTATTTTTCGATGTAGAACCAGGAGTCAGCATCAATGGATTGCATTTTTTCGTGGATAAGCCTGATGGAATCATTCTCTACTTACACGGCAATACAAGAAGCATTAAGGGTTGGGCAAAATACGCAAAAGACTTCTTCCGATATAATTACGATGTCGTGCTGGTCGATTTTAGGGGCTTTGGAAAAAGTACCGGCAGACGTGGTGAAAATGTAATGTACAAGGACATGCAATTTGTGTATGACCGACTTAAAAGTCTTTTCCATGAAAACCAGATAATCGTCTATGGAAGAAGTCTCGGCAGCGGCTTCGCAGCCAAACTCGCGAGCGAAAATTCGCCCCGTTATCTTATTTTAGATGCTCCCTATTATAGTTTCAGGAAAGCGGTACAGCGCTTCATGCCCATTTTACCCATGAGGTATATCTTGCGCTTTCAGCTGCTTACCAATAAATGGATTCGGAAAGTGAATTGCCACACTTATATTTTGCATGGCACTAAAGACTGGATGATCCCTATAAGCCAAAGCGAGCAGTTACAATTATTAAATCCGCATAAGATTACCCTGATCCGTATTCATGGCGGTGGGCACAACGACCTTCCTACATTTCACGAATACCATAATTTCATCAGGGATATTTTAAAAAGTTAACGGAATGAGTGAGCAACAAACCGATATAAAAGATCGAAATGCAAGAAGGAAAAAAATCATCGGGTGGAGCAAGGCAATTATCATTTTTTATTGCTCCATAGGAATAGCCCTGTACTACCTCCAGGAAAAATTTATGTTTCACCCTGAAACGCTTCCAACAGATTATCAATTTAAATTCAGCACACCATTCAGGGAATTAAGTATTCCGATGAATAAAACTGATACGATAAATATTGTGCAGTTTTTGCCGCCATCAGGGGTGGCAAAAGGCGTGGTGCTGTATTTTCATGGAAACAGAGGCAACATAAACCGATATGCAAAATATGCTGTCAATTTTACCAAAAATGATTACCAGGTCTGGATGATTGACTATCCAGGCTATGGCAAATCTACCGGGAAACTCACAGAGGAAAGCCTGTATAAACAAGCGCTTGAATTGTATAAACTTGCCAATTCAAAATTCAGCGGTGACAGTATTATACTCTACGGCAAATCCCTTGGCTCTGGTATTGCCGCTTTCGTTGCCTCTAAAAAAATAAACAAACGCCTTATCCTTGAAACTCCTTATTACAGCATGACGGATCTTTTTCATCATTATGCTCCTGTGTATCCAACAGGAAGAATGGGAAAATTTAAAATACCTACTTTCCTTTATCTAAGTGGTACCAGGTCGCCCATCACCATCTTCCATGGAACAGATGATGGTGTAGTGCCATACGCAAATGGCTCTAAGCTTAAGCGGTCCTTGAAAAAAGGGGATGAATTTGTAACCATCCAGGGCGGCTCCCATAATACTCTAAATGACTTTGAACGCTACCATGCGAAACTGGATTCCTTACTTCAATAAATACTGTTTTTTAAATTCTTTTAATTCCACTCTAAAACTCCTCCAGCTGTACCGAGGATATTGAAACTGTAAGTTCGTACTTGACGCCAATTTTCAAAGCATAATTTTCTTTTTCATGGCTTACAGGAAAATTAAAACAAACAGGGAATGAACAATCTTCTACAATACTTTTTATCGCCTCCTCAGTCGTTTGTCCAAAAGGCGTCGTGGTATCTTTCATATCGGCAAATTTGCCAATGATCAAACCATGCAAATCGTCTAGCTTGCCACAGCGGCGCAGCTGGTACATCATGCGGTCAACATTATAAATATATTCGCCTATATCTTCAATAAACAATATTTTATTCTCTGTAT
>JBDSPQ010000059.1:0-4534 GCA_039930305.1 Ginsengibacter sp.
CACGATATGAATCCTGATATCCGTTATAATGCAAAGGATCAGGATCCTCCACGTATGAAGCGTAAAGTAATTCGTGGCGGAAGCTGGAAAGATGTGGGATATTTTCTGCAAACCAGCACGAGAGCTTACGAATACCAGGATACTTCAAAAGCATATATCGGATTCAGGTGCGTAATTGATTTACCGCCTTCTACCAGCAAAAAAGGTAAAAAATAAATATTACTCCATAGATTAAATTTTAGAAAAAACTTAGTGCCTGTATTAATTAATGTTTAATATGGGCATTGTATTTTATAAATCTGACTAATCAACCTTAAATCAAAAACCAATTTAAAATTCAATTATCATGCCTCACAGAAAAAGAACCTTTTTAACACTAATAGATGTATTAGTAAGCGCTGGTGCCGCAGTAATCATATTTGCAGCATGGGCCAAATTAACCCACCAATCCTATGCTGACACAATGCTTACTGTTGGTATGTGGACTGAAACTGCGATATTTCTCGTTTACGCAGGTATAGAATGGGTGAAACCAAAAAAGCACGAAGAAGATATTCAGCCAGGTGAAGAAGAGGTGGTAGCAGTGAAAGGTAATCCTGCACTAGCATCTATGGATAAAATGCTTCTTGAGGCTGATATAACTCCGGTTAACTTAAAAAGACTTGGAGACAATTTCCAAAAATTAGGAACTACCGTTTCCAATATTGGGGAAGTGGGTGATGTTGTAAAATCGACAGGTGATTTTTCTGCCAAAACAAAGGAAGCCACATCTGCTCTTGGATTAATGAAGGACGCCTATGTAAATTCTGCCAATACTATGTCGAGTTTTAATAACGCGGCAGACAGTGCTAAAGGTTTTCATGACCAGGTGCAGGTACTTACCAAAAATCTGGGTTCATTAAATACTATTTATGAACTCGAGCTTAACGAGAGCAATAATCATTTGAAGACCTTGAATAGCTTTTACGGTAAGATGGCACAGGCCAGTGAAGTGATGATGTCTACTGTTTCCGATGCGCAATCTGCTAAGGAACAAATTGGTGCCTTGGCAAGTAATCTTGAAAAACTAAATCAGGTGTATGGCAACATGCTTAGCGCTATGAAAGGCAGATAATCCAACATAAAATAATAATCCAATTTCACTAAATAACACTGTAAAAATTTAATCATGGCCTTACCCAGAGAACCGCGGCAGAAAATGATCAATATCATGTACCTGGTACTCACAGCTATACTGGCGCTGAATGTATCTGCCGAGGTAATAAATGCCTTTAAAGTTGTCGACAGAAGCTTAATAACATCGAATGATAATATTACTGCATCCAACGGCACATTATATAAATCACTAAATGATAAATTAAAAGATCCGCAATCTGCAGAAAAAGCAGCCATCTGGCAACCGAGAGCCGCCCAGGCTCAAAAGTATTCTGCTGATCTAATGACTTACATCGAAAACCTTAAATTAGACTTGAAAAAAGAGGCTGGTTTAAAGATAAACAAAGACGGCACTGAAAATTTCAGGGAGGATAATCTTGATGCATCGACAAGACTTTTCGAAACCAATGGAAAAGGACCTGACCTGGAAGCACGTCTTAAAAAATATAAGGATGATATGCTAAGTATCGATCCATCTATAAGGAAAGAATTCGAGGTTAATTTTCCTGTAAACGTTACCCCTCCGGTTTCTCAGGAAGGGAATGTAAAAGATTTCACGCAATCTTTCTTTCACATGACACCTACCGTGGCTGCATTAACCATGCTTAGTAAGTTTCAAAATAATGTGAAGAATGCGGAAACTGAAGTAGTGACGTATTGCCATAACCAAATCGGTGCGGTAAAAGTTATTTACGATCAGTTTGCGGCTTTAGTCGGCCAAAGTTCAAATTACATAATGCCCGGTCAGGAAATAGAAATTACTGCCGGAGTAGGTGCATATAGCAAAGCTGCCCAGCCTCAAATTAGTATTAACGGCGCTGGCCAATCACTTGATGCAGATGGAAGAGCCGTTTATAAATTTAAGCCAAGTGGAGCAGGATCTCACGCAGTACCCGTGAATGTAACTTATACTAAACCAGATGGTACAAAAGAATCAAAATCATTCAGTGTTGCATATACTGTTGGTACGCCTGGCGGAGCAGCAGTAATGCTCGATAAAATGAATGTATTTTATATAGGCGTTCCTAACCCGGTAAGCATTTCCTCAGGTACAGGTTGGGATAAAACCAAAGTATCTATGTCAGGGGGGTCACTTACGCCTTCGGGGGGAGCAGGAAAGTATATCGTAAAAGTAAGTTCAGTGGGAAAAGCCTCCATAACGGTGAATGCAGATGGAAAAGCAAGTACGTACGATTTTAGGGTAAAAAGAATTCCTGACCCTATTCTGAAAGTTGGGCCGAGCAGCGGCGGCAGAATTCAATCTGTAGTTTTTAAAAACCAGCAATACGCCAGGGCTGACCTTGAAAATTTTGATTTCGATGCGCGATTCAGTGTGGTAAGTGCGACCGTTTATTTTTCTGGAGCTAATTTTCCAAGTGTTCAGTCTTCAAGTATTTCCGGGGGAAACCTTTCTGGTATAGCAGGACAATTACAAAAATGTATACCCGGATCTTCGGTTACGTTTGATAATGTAAAAGTACAGGGGCCTGATGGTGTGGTACGTTCAATACCTGGTCCAGGTTTTATATTGTATTAAGAGATTATAATAATAGTTAAATAGAGAGTTATGAAAAAAGTTATGGTTAAATGTCTTTTCCTCGCTCTGAGCTTTGCGATGATAGGAAATGTGGCAGATGCTCAGGCAAAGAAGAAGCGCACAGCTACAAAGCGGCCGACGGCTAAGAAGACAACCAATTCCCGTACTACCGCCAACATTAGCCCGGTAGATACAGCTATAGTTGTAGCAGAACCTAAGATAGATAGTCTTCCGATAGCGCAGGTGAAGAAGTCGTTACGACCTAATGACGCCATTGAGCGTAATCTTGTCACAGAAAGAACTCCACTTGCTTATGAGCATTTGAGAGAAGATGATGCGGTGTATCGTCAAAAAATATGGAGAGAAATTGATACAAGGGAAAAAATGAATCTGCCTTTCCGCTACACAGCTAATGATGACAATGGAAACCAGCGCTTTATTTCTATTCTTTTAAAAGCTATACAAGATGGCCCGGATAATGGCGGCGTGACTGTTTTTAATGCAGTAGACGACCGGTTTACTACCCCAATGACCATTTCAGAAGTTGCAAAAGTAATTTCTGGCGGAAGCGTATCTGTTCCCATTTATGATTCACTTGGGAATGTTACCGGATATAAAGAAACAGTCGCAGAAGTGAACCTTGATTCCTTTTATAAGTTCAGGATTAAAGAAGAAGTAATTTTTGACAAGGAAAGTTCAAGATTATTCTGGAGAATTTTGGGTATTGCTCCCGTGAAGAATGTGGTTACTTCCCAGGGATTAAACCTCGGAGAAACAGAATTGTTTTGGGTGTATTATCCTGATATGCGTCCGATATTTGCGAAATATGAAGTTTATAATGGCAAAAACTATGGGGCCCGCATGAGCTGGGAAGAATTGTTTGAAAGCCGAATGTTTTACGGAAGAATTATTAAGAGCACATTGGACAATCCATTTGATCAACTTCTTTCAGACCAGCAAGGTTTTAAAAATAATCGTATCCTTCAATTGTTAGAAGGTGAAAGCATTAAGGATAAAATCTTTAATTACGAACAAAATCTCTGGAGCTACTAAACAGCAAAATAATTGAAAAAAGGGGGCTGTCACGTTTGTGATAGCCCCCTTTTTTTTCTCTTATTTCAAATATCTTTAAGAACCGAACGAACTTATGCATAATTACCACGTTTAAAAGAAATGAAAGCCAGGAAATTTTTATTATTGCTTTTAAACTCGATAACCCTATTAGGAATGCTTTTCGCAAATTACGCTGGCAGCTCGGGAAAGTATTTTAAAAATACCGTTGCAGAAATTAGTCACAAACATGATTCATTATTTACGCCTGCGGGATATACATTTTCCATCTGGGCAGCCATATTTTTATCCATCATCTTGTTTGCCATTTACCAGTGGATATTATTTTTCTCCGGGGATAAAAACCATTACATAAAGCGAACAGGCCCCTGGTTTACGCTTAGTAATATTTTTAATGCTATGTGGATCTATGTATGGGTACATGACATGCTTGGGCTATCTGTAGTTCTCATTTTTTTACTTCTCCTTAGCCTGATGCTATTGATGTTTAGACTGCGGCTGGAACTGGAAGATGCGCCGGTGAGAACAATTTTTTTAGTCTGGTGGCCCATTACTATTTACCTCGGATGGATCATGACTGCGACAATAGCTTGTGTCGCTGCCTGGCTGAATTCTTTTAATTGGCATAAAGCTTTTATTCCTGAAAATCTGTGGACCATGATAATGATTTCCGGCGCAGGACTGTTGTATTCTGTTCTGGTGGTAAAGCGAAATATGCGTGAAGCGGCACTGGTTGGAATCTGGTCTTTTTCAGGTATTGCCATCCGTCAT
>JBDSPQ010000060.1:0-4720 GCA_039930305.1 Ginsengibacter sp.
ATACCCTGAAACACCTGATCATCCTGAATTTCAGCTCACACTGCAGGTAAATTTTGTAAGCGGCACCGGTGGATCAGAAGTCATTCGATTTGTCGGCGATGAGGGAACTATTGATATAAACGGCGGCGGACTTTCCCTCCACCACAGCATCATGGCCGAAGCGCCTGGCATTGGAGGCTGGGACGCCCTCAATACATATCCTAAAGAAATGCAGGAGAAGTTTCGCGAACAGTATGATCAAAAATATACAGCAGAGCAGAAAAAAAGGCCCGAGAAGCCTGAAATAATTTATAAATCCCCGAGGGAATTCAATGAACATCTCGAACACCACATGAACTTCTTCGAAAGTGTAAGAACCGGCAAACCCGTTGTGGAAGATGCTGTATTTGGCTTCCGTGCCGCAGCTCCCTGTCTTGCTTGTAATGACAGTTATTTTCAAAAGAAAATTATTTTTTGGGACCCGGAGAATATGAAAATCAAAGAGGCCTGATTTTTTCTTAGCATAGATTTTTAAAAAAATTAAAACAATAAAATATGAGTGTATCAAGAAGAAAATTTCTGCTGGACGGTAGCCTGTCTCTGGCGGGAGCGGTTTTGTTATCAAGATGTACGACAAGCAGGGCGGCCGTGCCTGCTACAGCTGCTACAGATGCTTTGTTAGGCATCCAGTTGTATTCCGTACGGGAAGACATGAAAAAAGATCCCCTGGGAACCATGAAACAGCTTGCAGCAATGGGTTATAAAAATGTAGAACATGCTAACTATGTGGATGGTAAATTTTACGGATATACCCCCGGAGACTTTAAAAAGGAGCTTGATGGCCTTGGCCTGAAAATGCCGAGCGGCCATACGGTAATGAACAACACACACTGGGATGCTGCTGCTAATGATTTTACCGACACATGGAAAAGAACTGTTGAAGATGCAGCTACCGTTGGGCAGCTTTATGTTATAAGTCCGTGGCTTGATGAAAAGCTCCGGCAAAACTATGACGGGCTGGTAAGTTTTCTTGATGTGTTCAACAGATGCGGGGAACTTTGCCAAAAATCCGGTATGCATTTCGGTTACCATAATCATGATTTTGAATTTAAATATTCACTGAACGGTAAGCAGATTTATGACATTATCCTCGAAAAAACAGATCCTAACCTCGTGATACAGCAGATAGACATCGGCAATATGTATGGCGCAGGCGGAAGGGCTTTGGACATTATTAAAAAGCACCCGGGAAGGTTCCAGAGTATGCATGTAAAAGACGAGATAAAATCGAAAGATAAAGGCGAGATGAATGACAACTATGAAAGTACCGTTTTAGGAGCAGGCATTTTACCTGTAAAAGAAATAATTGCGGCGGGCATCGCTACAGGGGGAACGAAACATCTTATTATTGAACAGGAATCATACCAGGGAAAGACGCCAATTGCATCAGCTGAAGAAGACTTGCAGGTGATGAAACGCTGGGGATATTCGTAATACAATTTCATTTAGTCCATAAAAATTTGCCGATTGATATTTTGTTCGAAGAAAGTTCGGTTGTGGCCACTACTTATTGCACTTTTGGTCCCTTTCAGTTTGTTTTCTCAAAAGAAAAATGAAGCTTTTCATTTACAGATCCATAAAGCGGCGGGAGAAATAAACATTGATGGTCGCGCTGAGGATGAAGCCTGGCAACAGGCAGATCGTACCCAGGATTTTTTTATGGTTCTTCCCATGGATACTTCAATGGCCCGGGTTAAAACAGAAGTTCGCATGGCCTATGATGAGACCAAACTTTACCTTCTTGCAGTTTGTTACAAGAGTGTGCCGGGCGCTTACGTTGTGGAATCCCTTCGTCGCGATTTTGCCTTTGGGAAAAACGATAACTTTCTGTTGTTCATGGATCCGTTCAATGACCTTACCAACGGCTTTTCATTTGGTGCAAATGCGGCGGGAGCTCAGTGGGATGGCACGATGTATAATGGCGGTAGTGTCGATCTGAACTGGGATAATAAATGGACATCAAAAGTTACGAATTATACCGATCGCTGGGTGCTTGAAATGAGTATTCCTTTTTCAAGCATAAGGTATAAAGAAGGTGTGAAAACCTGGGGCATTAATTTTAGCCGCAATGACCTGGCAACTTCAGAGAAAAGTTCGTGGGCGCCGGTACCGCGGCAGTTTCCTACAGCTTCACTCGCGTACACGGGCAACCTTGTATGGGATACACCTCCTCCTGCTGCTGCCGCAAACGTTTCCCTTATTCCCTATGTTCTTGGAGGCGTTAGTAGGAACTATGAAACCAATGCAAAAAGTAAGTACAAAAATGATGCGGGTATCGATGCTAAAATTGCATTAAGTTCAGCACTTAACCTGGACCTGACAGTAAATCCAGATTTTTCGCAGGTAGAGCTTGACAGGCAGATCACTAACCTGGATCGTTTCGAATTATTTTTCCCGGAGAAGAGACAATTTTTTTTAGAGAACGGCGATCTGTTCGCCAACTTTGGCTATCCCACGCTGCGGCCATTTTTCTCCAGGAGAATTGGGTTGAACGCGCCTATAAATTTTGGCGCCAGGGTGAGCGGCAAACCAAGCAAGAACTGGCGGATTGGTGCAATGGATATGAAAACCGGCAGTGTGGGCGCGGATGGATTGCCGGCGCAAAATTTTATAGTTGCTTCCTTGCAGCGCCGGGTGTTTTCAAGATCTAACGTGGGCGTTATTTTTGTAAATAAGCAATCCCTGAACTATAATCCTGGTGCGGATTCTGGGAAACAGGTCTATTCTCAATACAACAGGAATATAGGCCTGGAATATAACCTGGCTTCCTCTAATAATGTCTGGACAGGGAAGGCCATGTTTCTGAAATCTTTTTCACCGGGTTTAAAGCAAAACGAATTCGTTCACGCGGCACACCTTCAATACAATAGCCGGAAATGGCTTCTTTACTGGCAACATGAATACGTAGGAAAAAACTACAACGCAGAGGTAGGCTATGTTCCGCGTAACGGATATATCAAAATCAATCCTCAGGCAAGCTATTATTTCTTTCCTGCCGGAGGTAAAATTTTATCGCACGGCCCAAAAATTTCCTATGTGATGTATAATGATGAGTTATTCAAACGTACGGATGATGAAGGCTATTTGGCGTATGCTTTGAACTTTCGCAGCCAGGCTGTTTTCACAGGATGGATAGCACATAACTATGTAGAATTACAACGACCTTTCGATCCAACCAATTTCAAGAAAGATACACTCGCCAGAGGAACACAGCATAGATGGAATGCGTGGGGAACAGATTTCGTTTCTAGCGCTAAAGGAGTTTTCACTTATGCATTTGCTACGCGCTTTGGTGGCTACTATGCCGGTGGTATGCGCTATAATGTAACGGCAGATGCCGGGTATCGCATTCAGCCGTATGTGAGCCTCGCCATTAGCGCGTCTTACAACAAAATAAAATTGCCGGCGCCATGGAATATTACAGAATTCTGGTTAGTTGGTCCGAGGGTAGACGTAACGATGACCAATAAATTATTTTTTACCACATTCGTACAATATAATGAACAGCTCAACAATATTAATGTAAACACGCGTTTTCAATGGAGGTACAAACCTGCGTCTGACCTTTTCATTGTTTACACGGATAATTATTTGCCGGCACCCTTTGCCGTTCGCAACAGGGCACTCCTGTTAAAACTTACTTATTGGTGGAATGCGAATGTCCGCAAGAAAATGAGTGACAATTCACTTTGATAGTTCCTGAGTAAAACTTTGTCCTGTTACGTTAATTTACTGCGGAGAGGCTGCCTAGATGGAGTTTGTGCAAAGGATTTCTCCGAAGTAGAACATTCTTGAAACGGGGGTGATAAAATCTTATTTTTATAAAAAAAATTATGTCTTTAAAAGACCTTAGTTTAGTGCATCGCCAAATTACGGATATGTTTCCCTGGCCAGATTCAAAAAATGACTGGGATCAATACCGGCTTTCAGCTGAACAAATTGAATTTTACAATGAAAATGGCTATCTCCAGGGAATTAAAATGTTGAGTGAGGACCAGGTAAATTTATTGCGGAATGAGCTTCAGAATATTGCAGATCCTAAACATAAGGGCAATTCACTCTTTTATGAAAACAACAGCAATGAATCGACTGATCCGCAAACCATTTTGTTTCATGCGCTGGGGGCGTGGCGGGTTACACCAGGATTGCACGATGTTCTTTGGAACCCGGCATTTTTGATGGCGGCAAGTCAACTCCTTCATGATAAACCAGTTCGGTTTTGGCATGACCAGGTGTTTTATAAGCCTGCGAAGAAGGGTGGCGTTGTCGCGTGGCACCAGGATTATTCCTATTGGACGCGCACCAAGCCTATGGAACATATCACTTGCTGGGTCGCGCTCGATGATGCTAACCTGCAAAACGGATGCATTCATTATATTCCGGGTAGTCATAAATGGGGTCTGCTCCCAAAGCCGGTAATAGCGGGCGAGTTGGAAGGAATAAAATATTTTTTAAATCCCGCGCAGAAGTCAAAATTTGATCACCCTCAACCTGTGCCGGTGAAGGCAGGTGAAGCCATCTTTCATCACCCGCTTACGTTGCACGGGTCTGGTGAAAACAAAAGTGATCAACCCAGAAGAGCATTTGTAATAAATGCGTTTGCCGACGGTGTAATTTCCGATAGTAATGATGAACTTTTAACTGGTGTGCCTATTATAAAAAAAGGACAGAAAATGGAGGG
>JBDSPQ010000061.1:0-5113 GCA_039930305.1 Ginsengibacter sp.
CACAGCTCACCATGCCAATGACAATATAGAAACCGTTTTGATGAATTTTTTCAAAGGTACTGGCATACATGGCCTCACCGGTATTGCTGCGAAGCAAAATAAAATTATCAGGCCATTGCTCTTCGCCGGCAAGCAGGATATTCTCACTTTTGCCGACCAAAACAGCCTGGATTTTGTGGAAGATTCTTCCAACCTATCAGATAAGTATACCCGTAATTTTTTCAGGCGCCGGCTGCTGCCGGAAATACAAAAAATTTTCCCTGAAGCTGAAGCCAACGTGGTGCGGAATATCTCCCGGTTTAAAGAAATAGAAACTCTTTACCAGCAGGCAATCACGATTCACAAGAAAAAACTGCTCGAAAAAAAGGGAAATGAAATCCATATTCCAGTTCTTAAATTATTAAAATCCGAACCATTAGCTGCCATCCTCTATGAAATTGTGAGGGACTTCAGTTTCACTTCTCACCAGGTAAACGAGATCATAAAACTTTTAAAGAGTGAGAGTGGAAAGTATATTTCTTCTGCTACACATACCATCCTCAAAAACCGAAGCTGGCTTATCATTTCGCCGGTTCAGTCTGCTGATGCTTCCCATATCGTTATTGAAAAAGGTGATGCGGAAATTGTTTTTTCCAGGGGAATACTCACCCTTCAAACTATCGAAACCGGAAAGTTTTCTCTTCCCAACGACAATTCAATCGCGTTGCTGGATGCCCATGCAATTCAATTCCCCCTATTGCTTCGCAAATGGAAGAACGGAGATTACTTCTATCCCCTCGGAATGACAAAGCCAAAATCTGAAAAGCGGGGCAAAAAGAAAGTCAGCAAATTTCTTGTTGATCAAAAATTATCCCTCAATGAAAAGGAAAATATCTACGTAATCGAAAGCAATAAAAAAATACTTTGGATCATCGGCAGAAGGATAGACGATCGTTTTAAGATCACCCGCACCACTACCATGGCGTTGAAAATTAATTATACGGTGTACTAAAGATTTTACCGGTATCCATGTTTTTTACCGCGTCGATAAAATGCTCCAATACCGGATAATTTGAAAAAAGTTTGCTTGTAATAATGAGGAAGACAATTCCAAAAAGTGCTCCCCAGATATGCGCTGAATGGTTGATGGCACTGTTTCCTTTTTTATCCAGGAAATAGGAAACCACCAGGTAGATCAATCCAAAAAGAAAGCCCGGAATAAATATGGGTATGAAAATTAAACCGATCCCCTGCATCGGGCTGAAAAGAATGTAAGCGAACACTACAGCCGAAACAGCGCCTGAAGCCCCCAGGCTTCTATAATCTTTATTTAAGCGGTTTTTTTGATAGCTTGGAATAAGGCAAACCACTAAAGCCCCTACATACATTATGATGTACAATACTTTCCCGTAATTACCGAAGATTGCCGAGAAGATGGTTTCCACCCCTTCGCCAAACAGGTAAAAAGCATACATATTGAAGAACAGGTGCGCTATATCAGCATGAATAAAGCCACACGTAATAAAGCGATAATATTGATTGCGTTCAGAAACAGCCGGGGGATAAAATATCAGATCGTCCATTATTTTATGACTTCTAAATGCTGCAATCGATACAATCACGGTTATAATAATAATGATCAGGGTGATGGACATACTTTGTTATTTGATTGCATCAAACATACATATAAACTAAGAATGGTGGTATTTTTCGTTTCGTATGATGGTGCACGCGCGGTAAATTTGTTCGGAAAGAATTAAGCGGACGAGTTGGTGTGGAAAAACCAGTTTCGATAAACTCCATTTGTAATGACATTTTTTTAAAATGTCCTCATGCAATCCGTACGCCCCGCCAATTATGAAAACCACGCTTCGGGTACTTTCATTGGCTTTTATCCGGATAAAATCTGCCAGTTCAGGCGAGGTCCATTGTTTTCCTTTTTCATCCAAAGCAATGAATATATCGTCTTTTTGCATCGCATTAAGCAATACATTAGCTTCCCACTTTTTCAAATCTTCAGCTAAGGTGGCCTTACCGCCAGAAAAAATCTTCCACTCAACCGGGTAATAATGAGATATTCTTTTAGTAAAAATTTCAACACCTTCCTTTATATAGTGTTCATCGGGTTTACCTACGGCCCAAAAGAATATTTTCATATTAAATATTTCACGCAATATGCTAAAAGATTGGCTTGAATGGATTATTTATTATTTTTGCCGGCCTATGGCTGCGTAGCTCAATTGAATAGAGCATCTGACTACGGATCAGAAGGTTTTGAAGTTCTGTTGGTTGACTAATTTTAAAATGGCTCTGTAGCTCAATTGAATAGAGCACTTGACTACGGATCAAGAGGTTTCAGGTTTGAATCCTGACAGGGTCACTGATTTTCAAATTGTTATAAAGAGATTGGTTTGGTGAAACAAATCAATCTCTTTTGGTTTTATCAACTTTTGGTCAGTAAATTTCAGAAGAAATTGATTGTTCCATGCTGCTTTAAAAATCCTTCTTTTTTGAGATTTGCAAACAATTTGCAAACAAAAACTTTGATCTAAAACAAGTTTTGCAATTGACAGGAAAGAAAAGAACTATTTTTTATAAAGTTAGGACTAACTCGCAATAAATTAAACAGGTAAATTAAATTTAAGCTTGATTGAGTCAGGCTTTTGGGATTGTTATGAAAATTCTTTTCGTACGTTTGAAATCCTTCACCAAACTTTAGTTGCCCCCGCTTTGTTGTCTTTTATATAATTCATGACTTCAGATTTCATGAAATTAATTCTACCCCTTTGTTTGTGAAATGGTAGCCCACGCTTCATCCAATCCGTCAATGTAACTAATGATATTTTTGAAAAATTTTTGATGTCTTTTCGGTTTAGTATGTCTTCGACCGGAATTCACTGTATTTGGAAGGCTTCGAAGAATCCTGGGGAACTTCTTTCACAGTTCTTTTTGCCCATTTTAAATAGTATTCATTCAGGACATAAAAACTTGTCCATTGTTTATCAATCTTGGTTCTAAAATTTACCAATTTTACATACGCTACACTACAAAATTAATATTATGAATAACTAAAAGTCTTTAACAACCGGTACAGCAGCATCCGTCATAATACTGATTTGATGTTTAATATGCGCCGGCTCCAACACTTTTTTCCAATCCTCTTTAAATATTAGTGGCTTGCCAATTTGAATCGCTTTGTAACAGGCATCAGAAAATACACCGCCTGGTATTTTGTCGAAACAAAGGGCTAATTCAATGTTGATATGGCCCATTAAAAAATCATACGCTGCTTCTCTTGGTACCCCTTTGCGAATCACTTCATCCAATGCCTCCCGCATTGTTACCATTACAGCACCTAAGAAAGTTTCAGCTAATCCGGGTTCCAGCATCGCCATATTTTCCGCAGTAATTTTATGCGATTTACTTACGGGCGCATAAAATATTTTAGCCAAATCTTCTCCAATTTGATAATGCGCTTCGGGACCTTGAAATAATGCACAAACGATTACCTGCTTAGCTCCTATTCCTCCAAAAAAATCGAAGTGCCTGGTTTCATCACTTTCCCAATTAAAAACAGAGGGATGGGTAGGGTGAGCAACAAAATAAGTGATATCCGATCTTGCAGGTAAATGACCACCTACGGCAGCTGCAGGATCTAAAGTAACAACAATACAACCGGACTTAAATTTATCTACATAGGCCGAAGCCACTTTGCCAATAGACACATCGGGCACAGCAAGAATTACAACATCTGCATCCAGTATGGCCTCGTCACCCGAAATCGTAACGCCTCTTTCCATCAATCTTCCTTTGCCGATATCGCTTATTTCAACATAAGAGACTTCAAATTTGTTTGATTGAAGGAAATTATCCGTCAGCCTGCATCCCATTTTACCGCCTGCTCCTACTAATGCTACTTTCATCGTTTATTTTATTTTGCTTGTTAAGATTAATTCTGAGTAATGCCTAAGTATGCTTTTTCAAAAAACGTTTCATCTCCATTTTGTCCACCTTTTAAAATAATTTGCAGATTATCCATTGCAGGTTTTTCTGAGTGAGCTAAACACATCGGAGCGCCTGGTGCAACAGGCATCAAAAATTCCAATGCCGAAATTTGTAACTTTTGGATAATTTTACCAGACGTATCACCGCCTACAGCAATCACCCTTTTTGTATGTGTATTTTCAACTATCCTGCTTAGTAAATTGCCTAATAGATCGGGTAATCTTTCTTGTCCTCCTGAAATATTTTTTACTCCTTCAACAGAAGAATCATCTGGTCCCAAAGCTGAATAAATTATTAATGGTGCGTTTTTTCCGAGTAATTCAACAGCCATTTCCTGTATCTTTTCTTCTTCGGTATTCCTGTTGCAATCGTCTAAGAGTTGCAGCGAATCAACTGCCAACGTAAGAAAGCCTTGTTGTTTTGCAAATTGAATTTGATCGGCAGTAACAGGAGAACAACTGCCGGACATCACTAACATCTTATCCACTTTACCAACCGGTTCAATTAAAATGGGCTGCTTATTTTCCGAAACTGTCTGATGAAAAATCGCATGCTCTACCGCAGATGAACCAACGATGAGTTGGTTTTTATTGATGGCAATATTGCTGAATAGATTTCCTATTGTATTAAAATGACGATCGTTTAAGGTATCAAAAAGCACCATCTTCCCATCTGCTTCCTGTAGCAATTTATTAAAGATGTTAGACAAAGACTCCTCGTTTCCATCGAGCGCCAATACATCTACCAAATCGCTTTTTCTATCGGATTGCTTTTTCAAATGTCGGAGCAAATCACTTTCATCCATAGGTGTTATGGGATGCTTCGACATGGTGGGATGCCTGTCTAATCGGTACGTAACCCCATTAACCCTTGCAAATAAATGACCGAATAATACAAAACGGTTTAGCCTTGGCATACCTACCAGCAGTGGAATAAACCTGCTTTCAAAATAATTGACGGCAATATCAATGGCTAATCCAATACTCCCTGTTTGCGGAGAAGAATCAAAAGTGGAACATATTTTATAATGGAAATATTCCGCATTCCACGCTGCTATTTTTTTAAACAAAGCTGGCAAATTATCTTGCAATTGCGCTGCGGAAAAACTCCTGCTGATTCCTGCTACGCC
>JBDSPQ010000062.1:0-3118 GCA_039930305.1 Ginsengibacter sp.
CGGCCAGCCAGCCGGAAAATCTTTATAACCAGGATCCAGCCGATCGCCAGCGAAGATTACCTTTTGATCTTTAGTTCCGGAAACCTTCAAAGTTCCGTCAACTAAAAAAGGTGCATCTGCATGCATAAAAATTTTTGTGCCTTCCGTTATACTCAACACAGCATTTGAATCTATAAGTATCCCTCCGAGAATCACATATGGCAAAATATTGGACCAGGCTGCCTGTCCCGTTAGTTTAACACTTTTAAGAAAAATTGCATTTTGCCCGTAGGCCTGTAACTGAACAAATTTTTCGTTGCCGTTATAACTTATAAGAATGCTGTCCCTGATAACGAAAGGCAGCGTAGCATTTGTAGGATCAATTTTTACCTGTACAAAGATGTAAATACTATCATTTGCATTGATTTCAATCCCCTCGACTTCATTCGCAGATATCCCATCAACATTTAGCTTAAAAAACGAAGTACTGCCGCCCGCCAGCTTCACTTTTGATAAGAAAAGCTTTTGGCTGTTATCATTGAATATTTTAAAGGCCTGTGTGACGGAACCCACAGATGTAAATACGGTATCATAAGATAAAGTATCCGAACTTACAGATAGCCTTGCCTGCGGGCTGGTAATCACGCTTTCTTTGCTGCATGAAATGAACTGCACAGATACGCAAATTGCCAGAGAAAAAAAGGTCAAGGTTTTCATTTGCACAACGGATTTGCAGGATTTTTTTTGAGGTAATTTGTTTGAATGATATCCTATTATTTTAATGGGTTGCAAAGGCCAGTGTTGCAATACTTAAAGTTACATTTTTAGTTTTCAAAATTTGTGCGGCACAGGCTTCTAAGGTAGCGCCTGTTGTAACGACATCATCGACCAATAAAATATTCTTCCCTTCTAGCATTTCCGGGGCCAAAACAGAAAAGCTTTTTTCAACATTCTCCCATCGTTCAATACGTCCTTTTTTTGTTTGAGTTTCCGTATTGTAAATTCTTATAACACTTTGTACTTCGAGGGGCACCTTTAAGACTTCTGCAATTCCTTCACACAGTATTTTTGCCTGGTTGTACCCTCGCTTCAATTCTTTTTTAGAAAACAGTGGCAAGGGTATTACCAGATCTATTTGCGAAAATCTGTCGCTTGCAGCAAGTGAAGAGCCCATTATCCTTCCGAGGTATTTCCCCAGTTTGAGATTGCCCTTATACTTGAACTCATGAATAACATTTTGAATCAGGGAATCTTTTGAAAAATAAAACTCGCTTGTTCCGGATGCCAACGGCAACCTGCCCCGAAATATCTTTTCGACAGGATTGTTTGCGTGCATCGCAAACCCGGTATGGGGTAAATTCTCAATACAATCCAGGCATAAAAAATTATTGTCTTCAATGATATCGCTACCACATCCAATACATATGTGCGGATATAAAAAATGCAATACAGGGGATAATATGTGAGAATGAAATTTCAATCTTTCTTTTCCAGGGAGATTAAAATAAATACCTATATAGTTCTTCAACCTTTCCAAGCTGCACAATTTCAATAGAAGATTTTGCCGCAGTAGCTTTTACCTTAGCTTCTTTTTGCACACCGATCGTAAAATTATATTTACTTACTACGATTTTTTCGAATCCAAGTTTTTCCGCTTCTGCGATTCTTTGGGCTATACGATTTACCGGCCGTATTTCCCCACTCAATCCCACTTCCGCAGCAAAACAGATGTGGTGAGAAAGTGCCACGTCTTCATAAGAGGAAAGCAAGGCGCTCAATACTGCCAAATCTATTGAAGGATCTTCCACCTTTAAGCCTCCCGCAATATTTATGAATACGTCTTTTACGCCAAAATGAAAGCCACCTCTTTTTTCCAGCACAGCTAGTAACAGCTGAAGCCTGCGCAAATCGAAACCGGTGTTTGTCCTTTGAGGTGTGCCATACACGCTTTGTGTCACCAGCGCCTGTACCTCAATCAATAGGGGCCTTATGCCCTCCATCGTAGCAGCAATGGCCACCCCGCTTAGCTGTTCCTCCCTTTGCGTAATTAATATTTCCGATGGATTGCTTACCTGTCGCATTCCTTCGCCTGTCATTTCATAAATGCCCAACTCATAAGAGGAACCAAACCTGTTTTTTAAGGTCCTGAGAATCCGGTAAGAATAGTTGCGATCGCCCTCAAACTGTAGCACGGTATCTACCATATGTTCCAGGATTTTCGGTCCGGCAATGCTACCATCTTTGGTAATGTGTCCAATTAAAAAAACAGGAGTATTTGATTCTTTCGCGAACCGTTGAAATTCTGCAGCAGTTTCCCTGATCTGTGATACGCTCCCCGGTGCAGACTCCACATAAGGTGATTGGAGCGTTTGTATGGAATCAACAATTACGAGGTCTGGTTTTAATTTTCTGATCTCATTAAAAATTGTTTGTGTGTTGGTTTCTGTTAGAAGAAAAAAATTATCATTACTAATCTGTAAGCGATCAGCCCTCATTTTTATTTGTTGCGAACTTTCCTCGCCACTAATATACAATGTGATCAAACTTTTCATTTGCAAGGCGTCCTGCAAAAACAGTGTTGACTTTCCTATACCAGGTTCACCAGCAATTAATACAAGGCTGCCCTTCACAATACCACCACCCAGCACCCGGTTAAGTTCTGAATCTTCAGTAATGATTCTTTTGTGCTCTGCATTTAATACTGAGTCTAAAGAAATTGTTTTTACGCCATTACTCAAGCCGGAAAATTCTTTCCATTCCTGTTGCTTTTTTTCGGTGCCTCTTACTATTACTTCTTCCACATAGGTATTCCATTGGTCGCAGGAAGGACACTTACCCACCCATTTAGCGCTTTCATGACCACAGTTGCTACAGAAATATGCTGTCTTTGTTTTACTCATTATATATACGGACTGAAATTAAACAATCATCACGAGAGCAAATAGTATGAAGATGACAGGAAGAAAATTTTAATGGAAAAGAGAAGCAACATCGTAAAAGCGGATTTGGCTGAAAAGTAAAAGGGCCGGTATTAAACCAGCCCTTTGTACTTACTAACCCATTAAATTCTATTGCTAAATTACAAATTGCGTGCAGATAAACAAATTAATTTTCTGTGATGTTGATAAATTATAAAAGA
>JBDSPQ010000063.1:0-3310 GCA_039930305.1 Ginsengibacter sp.
TAAATAACGCATATTAATTCTAAAATGAAATGATGACACACATTTTTTGTTTTATGGTTTTCGTAATGATACTTTGTACCGGGTGCAAACTGGCTGACAAGAAATCTTCAAGTGATAAAAAGAATGAGACAACAGAGAATATAAAAGACGAGGAATGGGAAAATTTGTTTGACGGACAATCATTTCGAGGATGGCACACTTACGGAAAAGACAGCGTGGGAAATGCCTGGAATGTTCAGGATAACGCTATACACCTGAATGCTGCTGCGAAAAAAGATTGGCAAACTGAAGGTGGCGGGGATGTAGTAAGCGACGAAGAATTTGAAAACTTTGATCTGACGCTTGACTGGAAAATTTCCGAAGGCGGCAACAGCGGTATCATGTTTTATGTGAAAGAGGATACGTTGAAATACCCGTATCCCTGGAGCACCGGACCTGAAATGCAGGTGGCAGATAATGAAAAAAATGAAGACGGGAAAGTTTACAAAAGCCAGGCTGGTGATATTTATGAATTGTTCCCCACCAATGCGCAGAATTATGTAAGGCCTGCCGGTGAATGGAACAATGTTGAGATCAAAGCTATTAATGGTAAGCTGGATCTTTACATGAATGAACACCACACTTTAGATACTACCATTTGGAACGATGCCTGGAATAAAAATATCGCCGGTACCAAGTTTAAGGACATGCCTGGCTTCGGCACCTTTAAAAAAGGAAAGATTGCACTACAGGACCACGGCGCCGATGTATGGTTTAAAAATATTATGATCAGGGAATTATAAGATCCGTTTTTCCTTTCAAATAATCGGGCACACATTCATCATTACTGTATTACAATAGGAATGGTATGATATCCTTCACCTGATTTTATTTTCAAATAATAAACACCTGGTTTCAGTTGATACCTGCTAAGGTTCACATCCACATCCAGGCCGCCATGCGGAATATGGAACTGTTCAACTGGATATGACTTGCCGCTCAGGTCGTAAAGTTTTATAATCGCTTCTCCGGAAAAATGATCGGAGAATTGCACCATAAATTTTCCATTCGACGGGTTTGGAAATACCAATGGCCGTTCGCCATCGAGACGATGCGGACTTTCCACAGTCACGAAGCTATTATTCAAAATAGTCGATGCATCAGAAGTAATAATTAGTTCCGCTTGATTGACGCTATTTTCCCTGCTGTTAAATTCCATAACGAGTTTGTTCAGCGCAGGATCTTTCAAAACAAGGCTGACCACTTTATCTGAATTGAATTGGGTTTGTACAAAGGCGGTGATGTCCACTTCATAATATTGTTGGACTGCCGTTATTGACACCTCGCCAAGTGGGGTGGTAGTGGTAGCAGGCGCATTGGCATAGGCAATACCTGTTTCCGTCCAGGAGTCATCATTTACACCATAGACATTAAGCTTGATGGTGTTTGTGTTATCGGCATTGCGACCATAGAGCCTCAGCTTTGCATTATTTACACCGGCAACATTGGCCAGTGAGAATTTCAAAAAGGTCTCCCTGGTGAAACCGGAAGAGGCTTTTTTTACCAGTAGTAAATCCTCGGTACCATAATTTGAATTGCTATATGCACCATCACGCGTATGCGCATCGGCAACAGCATATAAAGTATTGGTAGTAGTATTCGCATTTGTTGTAATGATGAGCTGCGGTGAATTCAAACTATTTTCCTTGCTGCTGAAATCTACAAGAGCTTTATTGCCTGCCGGATCCTGGAGCACAAGGCTGGCAATTTTATCACCGGATGCTTCGGCTTGTATGTAGCTGGTAATATCGATATCATGATATTCGGCCGTGTTATTTACTAAAAAAGAATTGAGTGGCGCGGCGGCAGCCGATGGTGAATTGGAATAATTTAAAGTCGCCTCCGACCAGTTATCGTTATTGGCAGCATGCACATTTACGAGTACATCACCACTGTTATCAGAATTGAAACCGTAGATGCGCAGTTTAGCCGACCCAACATTATTGATTCCGGCGAGGGAAAATTTTAAATAAGAATTGCGTGTATAACTGCTGGAAGCGTTTTTGACCAGGAGAGATGTCTCAGATCCATAATTTTTAGAAGAGTAACTTCCATCGCGCACAAACGCATCGTCCAAAGGGGTGAGGGTGGTAATACCATTTTGCACAACGGGCGTTCCTTTAAAGGTGGTTTTCGAATACGAACCGCCGGTATAGTAGACGATACCGCCTATATTACCGGCTACCCCACTGAACCGGTTTTGGGGCAATGGGGTCAGGTTTTCCCATGTGTCTGTGGCCGGCGAGTAAGCCGACACCATACTGATGCTCGTTTGATGAACGGTCTCGCCGCCGAGCACTAATATTCGATTGCCCATCACCGTTACGCCAGAAGAAATATGGCCCCTGCCATTCGTACCTGCTGGCACCGGTATGTCTGCCACCCGCGTCCAGGTATCTGTTATAGCATCATATACATCCATTTCTTTCTGCGTTACCAGTTTGGAATCCTGCCCATGTTGCCCACCTACAAAATAAATTTTACCATTATAAACTGCAGAACCTGCATGGTTCCTGCCATTTGGGAGCGGGGCCTTTGTTTGCCATCCTGCATTCAGATTGTTTAAATCCAAAACATAATGCGTGGAGAGGTCGACTGTACGGGCAGAGTTGGTGCCGCCTATATAATGGAGTTTCCCACCAAGATATTCTAACTGGCCGGAGGCAATAGCTACTGGGAGATCAGGTAAACTGGTATAATTATCCTGGAGCACATTGTATTTCCAAACTTGTTTTGTGCCGAATATTTGCCCAGTGCCGGCTGTGTTGGATGTATAACCTCCCGCCAGGTAAATGTCATTGCCATCAGTGGTAATGCCGGCATGCGTTACGCCGCCGAAATTAGTTCCTACTGGTGTAAAAGGAAGATCGGCTATAGACGTCCAGGTGTTTAAGGCAGGATCAAATACGTAAGACCTTTTTGTAGGAGTAAAGGTTGACTTCCGGCTATCGAAGCCGCCGAAAGAGTAAAGTTTATCGTTGACCACACGCCCCTGCGCCTCGCTAACGGTGTACGGCTGTGAAGTACCTGTTGTCCAGGAGATCGTGCTGAAATCCTGTGCATTTACCTGCGAAACTGATACCATTAGTAAAGCACAAAAGTTCTTAAGTAAATTTAAAAAAGCGGGCTTGCGGATGCGGTTAAAAGGCTTTGTATTGAAAAATAGGAGCAGGGAGAGGTAGAATAGTTTCATAAAGTTGCGTTTGGAAGTAGGTAGCTGTTAAATTAGAATTTTTACCAGATTTCTCAAAGAAAAGTTCGGAGAATCCTT
>JBDSPQ010000064.1:0-3927 GCA_039930305.1 Ginsengibacter sp.
TTTATTGCTAACTACGAAGATGAAAGATACCTGAATAGTGAAAAGGGGCAGCAGGAAATAGCAGAAGCCATAACCCGTGCTATAATTAAATATAAAGAACAGATAGAGGGCACTCAAAAAAATACAACTTCGGAAGCCCTGAGTGTGCAGAAATAGACTGAATCGTCTTAGTCTTGAGCGCCTTAATATATATTTCTTCTAAAATTCCATATGCATTATTGCCCCATTTTTAGCGATTACTAAAAAAAGAAAGAGAGTTAAGACTTTTGTAAAGAATGTTTTACAGAGCTACCAGGGCTTTTTCTACTGCATTGATAAATAAGATAACCAGATAAAGTTTTCCTATTTTCGTGAATTCAATTTCTAAAAAACTTTCTGCTTTATTCTCAAATAAGACAAATGAAAATCAGTAACGAAACCAAAATAGGAGTGTTGGCAGTGGTGGCGATTGCATTGCTGGTCGTGGGGTTTAATTTTTTGAAAGGCAAAAGCCTTTTTAAAAAGGAAATACATCTTTATGCAGTATATCAAAATGTGCAGGGACTTTCCAACTCTAATTCTGTAATCATAAATGGTCTACAGGTTGGTAGAATATCTAACCTGGATGGTGGCAAGCAGATGCGTGAAATAGTAGTTACCGTCAATCTAAATAAAGATGTGAACATTCCTGCAAATTCATTGGCAGTCATTAATCCAAACCTGCTTGGTAGCCCTGTTTTGGAAATTCAATTAGGTACTGCCACCACTTTTCTAAAATCCGGTGATACACTTATTACCTCACTCAGCGGGGGGGCGTTCGATGAAGCGCTCAAATTAATCAATCCGGTATTGTACGAGGTTAGAAATGCAGTTAAGTCTCTTGATTCCGTTTTACATATAGTCACCACCGTTTTTGATCCGAATACAAAAAATAATGTAAAAGGCATTTTGGAAAATCTGAATGCTACCACCGCTTCATTTGCCCGTACCTCTGTTTCCTTACAGGAGATACTCAATCCGCAAACCGGTGCGCTCGCTGCATCTCTTCGCAATGTGAATACTTTTTCAGCAAATCTTAATTCAAACAACCAGAAGTTGAACGACATTCTTACCAATGCGCAACTGGCATCATCAAAATTTGCGGCAATTGATATGAAGCAGACACTTGATACCCTCAATGCAGCTGTTGAAAACTTTAAAAAGGGGTCAGAAAAAATAAACAGCACGGATGGTTCGCTTGGACTGCTTTTGAATGACAAAGGCTTGTATAATAATTTGCAATCGACCACTAATAAAATAAACATACTCTTAGATGATATACGGGTCCATCCCAAGAGGTATGTAAATATCTCTGTATTCAGTAAGAAGGATAAAGGCAACTACATCACCGCACCTTTAATAGATGATACATTAAAAGTGGTTAATTAGGGGGATGCGCAACTACGTCAATATTGCATGCCTGCTCATTTTGTTGCATGCGGCTTGCGATTCCTTTGGCCAGGTGCCGGCTCCCGGTAATACTGACGCCAGCAGGGAGTTTGAAATTATTCGGGGACCGAGTATGCGAACCCTCCGCCCTGACTCCACAACTACTTTACAAACAATTGCCGGTGGTGCGGTTATTAAGCAAGGCACTACGATTTTCACCAGTGACAGCGCAGTTATTAATCCCACAACGCACATTGTAGAAGCTTTTGGCCATGTTCATATTAACCAGGCAGATAGTGTTCAGACCTACGCCGATTACCTAAAATACCTCGGCATAGAGAAAATTGCTTATCTGAAAGGGAACGTAACACTTACCGATAAGAAAGGAACCCTTCTTACTCAAGATCTGGATTATAACCTCGGTAGCGGCATTGGCAATTATCATAGTGGCGGAAAAGTGATTGATCGTGGCAATACTATTACCAGCCAGGAAGGCACCTACTATTCGGATACGAAAGATGTGTATTTTAGAAATAATGTTGACGTCATTGGGCCCAAAAACCGTATCAAGGCCGATTCCCTCATTTATAACATGGAATCGGAAGTGGTTGCCTTCACAGGAAATACTACTATAAAAAATAATGAAGTAAATATTAATACCACCCAGGGAACTTATGACCTTAAGACAAGTAATGCTTTTTTTACAAGCCGAACAGCGGTAAAAGATAGCAGCAACCGATACTATGTCGCTAATAATATGGCCCTGGATGATAAGTCCGGCAATGCACAGCTTGAAGGCAATGCCATTATACGGGATTCGGCTAATGGATTCATCGTTACGGGCAACCAGATTTTTCTTGATAAAAAAAATAACTCATTTCTTGCGACGAGAAAACCTGTCATGATCATTATACAAAAAAATGACAGCACTTATATATCAGCAGATACGCTGTTCTCCGGTATCACTTCTTTGTTAGACAAGCAGCCAGAAATTATAAGGAAGGTATTAGCGAAAGACTCTTTAGAAATACCCATTGATATTGACAGTTCTGCTTTACCCCTTGCTAACGATAGTCTGCAAAATGAGCCTCCTGTTTTGCAACAAGATTCAACAACCTTCATATTAAATAAAAAAGATTCCGCCATTTTTTTGAAAGATGATTCATTTCACAAGCCGATAGTGAATTTGCAAAATCGGGTAATAAATATTGATTCCACGACAGAGGCCGTTGCGATATCAAAGCCGCGAATAACTGATACTGCACGTATGGCCGGGAGTCCATTACCTTCTCCTCCTGATAGTTTATTAACAAATGATGTTTTGATAAAGGATTCGTTAGCGCTTAAAGACAGCACCATAAGGTATTTCCTTGGCTTTCATCATGTAAAAATTTATAATGATTCCCTGCAAAGTATATGCGACAGCCTTTTCTTTTCGGCGAGGGATTCCGTTTTTAGATTATTTTATGATCCGGTGGTGTGGGCAGGAAAGAACCAGGTAAATGGGGATACAATTTTTCTTTACACAAGGAATCAAAAGCCTGCAAGGATGTATGTATTTGAAAAAGGAATGATCGTAAACAAGACCCCTGAGGGCTTTTTCAACCAAATTGCAGGTAAAACGATCAACGGCTATTTTATTGACGGGAAGATTGACTACATGCGTGTACGGGGCTCACAGGCCGAAAGTGTATATTATGCCATGGATGACGACAGTTCTTACGTTGGCATGAACCGTGCCTCTGGCGATGTTATTGATTTGTATTTCCAAAAAGACGATTTGATCAAAGTGCTTTTTGTGAATGATGTGGCGGGGAAAATGTATCCGATGAAAGAGATCCCCGCAGACGCAAGAAACTTAAAAAACTTCCTATGGCTCGATGAAAAAAGACCTAAAAATAAACTGGAACTTTTTGAATGATTATTCAGGATCTTTTTTAGCATTGATGTTGATATCAGGAAAAAGGGAGGCAAGCATAATTACTGCAGAACTTAACATTAGCAAGTAAAGGCCGATCCTTTTTTCCGGGCAATAAGTATTATAGCAGGAAGTAAACAGGATGTAGGTCTTTATCACATAGCCGACGTTAATGGCTGAGAAAAAAAGTAACACTCTTTTAGCCCATGTTTTATTGATCACTATAAAAATGATGGACACTATACCAAAGAAAACGAAGAATTTCCCCGGCTTTCCATAATTATTCCCTTCGGAAAAAAAGCCGTTGAAAGTCTTCTGAATATCCGCGTAGTATGCCCACGGTAAAAAGCAACTTATGATCAACAATATGCAGGCGGAAAATCCGATTATTTTGTAATATTTCATAATTCACCTTTTATAAGTAATCCCGTTATAATAGCAATCACCATGCTCAGCAATGTACCTATTACCAGGTATTCTGTTTTTATTTCCTGCCGGTCTTTTTCGTTAAATCTTATTATTCCCTTAGCAGCTACCAGCAAGCCTATTGCTGAATATTGGCTTTGCAATACGAAAATCAAAATGATAATTCTTTCCGTAAT
>JBDSPQ010000065.1:0-3799 GCA_039930305.1 Ginsengibacter sp.
AGGTATGAATGCCTGGGGAAACGTACATGATACGGAAAAAGATATGCTGGAAAAAATCTTCATTACGTTACTACAAGCGCCCGGTGCTACGCAAACCATACTTCACCAATTCCGGGATAAAAATAATACCTGGCAATGGATTGAAAATACTATCACCAACCTTACGGACCACTCTGCTATAAATGGTTTCGTTTCTAATTTCAGAAATGTTACAGACAGAATTTTGCTTGAACGCCAGAAAGACGATTTTGTAGGTGTGGCTACTCACGAACTGAAAACCCCCGTAACTAGTATAAAAGCCTATACCCAGATTTTACACAACCGGTTCAAACGGGAGGGAAATGATAATGCGGCAGCGCTCCTTCAAAAAATGGACGTTCAACTTGACAAGCTGATTGGATTAATAGGTGACATGCTTGATGTTACTAAAATTGAAGCCGGCCGTTTGCAATATCAGGAAAACTTTTATGATCTGGATTCCATGGTACATGAAGTAATCGAAGAGCTTCAGCGGACTACTGACCATCATGATATAGAAGTAAAGATGGATGGCAAGCCGAAAATATTTGGCGACCGGGAACGAATCTCCCAGGTGCTAAGTAACCTTATCTCTAACGCTATCAAATACTCGCCAAATTGCCGAACCATATTGGTTACCTCAAATTGCTGTAAGGATAGCGTGAAACTTTGTGTACATGATTACGGATTTGGCATATTAGAAGAAAACCAGTTAAAAATATTTGAAAGGTTTTATAGGGTAAGCGGGCCAGATAATAATACTTTCCCTGGCATAGGACTTGGATTATACATTTCGCATGAAATTGTAAAAAAACAAGGGGGAAGGCTGTGGGTAGAGAGTAAAAAGGGGGAAGGGTCTGTTTTTTGTTGCGAACTTCCATACGATTACCGAACCACTAATACAAAGCATTTCCAAAGTAAATAAGCTCATACAAATGAAAAAAATTCTCGTGGCGGATGATGATGCAGGAATTGTGGATGTAATGCAGATAGTGCTTGAAGACGAGGGATATAAAGTAATCACTACAATGAGCGGTCAAAATGTGAAGGAATTATGCAAGCAAAAGCCGGATCTTATTTTTTTAGATATCTGGATGTCCGGAGCGGATGGTAAAGAAATCTGTGAAGAATTAAAGGCGGATCCTAAAACTAAAAACATTCCCGTAATTATATTTTCGGCCAACAGGGATACAAAAGAAATTGCATCCGAATGCGGCGCGGAAGATTTTATTTTAAAACCATTTGAAATTAAAGAACTACTTGAATTAGCCAGGAAATACACGTCAAAATAATTTGTATATTTTAATTGATAATAACATAGACCTAAAAATAAAATTTGCTGTCTGCCATACCTGACAACCAACATGTCTCAGTATAAATATGAATAACAATATTCTGCTTTTTATTGTTGCGGCTTTCGCTCTCAGCATCCAATCCTGCAAAGATCATAGCATCCAATATGGTAATAACGGCAGAGCCGGAAAATACGTTGACATACGGGGAATAAAAATGTATTGCGAGATATACGGTAACGGAAAGCCGTTATTAATGATACACGGAAATGGAGGCAGCATAAGAAGTTTTAATAACATTATTCCTTTTTATTCTAAAAATTATAAGATAGTACTTACCGATAGCCGCGCCCAGGGAAAGTCAGTAGATGGAAATGATTCTTTAAGCTTTGAAATGATGGCAGACGATGAAGCTGCACTACTGCAAGCTTTGCAAATAGACTCCGCCTATGTAATCGGCTGGAGCGATGGCGGAATAGTTGCTTTGATGCTTGCCATGCGGCATCCGGAAAAAGTCAAAAAGCTTGCGGCTACGGGCGCAAACCTATGGCCGGACTCAACTGCAATAAAACCTCAACAATGGCTTAGTTCAAAATATTATCATGACTCATTGAAAAATAAAGTGTGGCCAAACGCCGCCGAAAAAAATGATTGGAAACTATTCATGCTTGATTGGGCCCAGCCTCACCTATCTCTGGCTTCACTACAGGGCATTAAATGCCCTGCCCTGATTGTTGCCGGAGAACACGATATTATTAATGAAAGTCATACCCGGGAAATTGCGAAGTCCATACCCGATTCCCGTCTCTGGATTGTTCCCAACTCCGGGCATTCGACATTCATTGATCAAAAAGACTCTTTCAATAAAAGGGTAGATGAATTTTTTAAAGCTCCATAGCATTCTATGAAGTCAAAAGAAATTTAGAGTTTTAATACGTGCGTGTCACCATTTTTTATTTTCCTTAACCTGCTTCTTTTTATATTTAGTGCAGATATACATGATATGAAGATATTTTTGATAATTATAAGTGTGCTGACGACATACGCTGGCATAAGCCAGGGAGACACAGAATACCAGGACACCAGACGAAAAACAGAATCCTTTGCCAAGGTGCGTGAGCCGGAAATACGTAAAGACCTGGCTACGTTCACACTTTCTGGAATACCGGAAAGCGTAGCTAAAGAAGAGTTTAAAAAAATTCCCTTCACCTCTTTCGGAACCGATTCCATGAAGTTTGAAGGGGATGGTATCAAAGTAATAGTATATACCCGCCCGTTTGAAGAATCAAAACACAAACTAATGTATGACGAAAAGTGGTTGGTACGGATCGATAAAAAAACTTACTATGGCGGGTATCCAGCCAAACCCTTTAAAGAAATTAGTTCCATTATACTTACAATAGACGATGATTCTGTGCAAATTCCCGCAGCTGCATTCGGCGACTTGTATAACCTGAATTTCACGTATATGGATAAAGGGATAAACAGATCTCGCAATGGTATATATCGTTCAAAAGATGGAACCCGTATATATCTATATCTTTTCTCAAAGGATAATACTGGCAGTTATGAAATAACCTGGGTAATACAAGGTAAGAAGTATCTCAGGCGTGTTCTGGATTACAATATCATGTAATAACGCTTGGGCCGCGTGCGTTTCTGACTTTAAAACTTTCTTTACAGCCTTATCGATTGGTTTGTAGGCCAAATACTTTTTAAGATAATTGTTCATACCAATAATTTTATTTAATTTGAATTCAGATAAAAATCTATTGTTATGAAAAAAATAATGATTAGTTTTTTAATCTTTGCCCTCACGATTGCAAGCTGTAATACATCCAACAGTGCACTGGACATGCCGGGCACATACCTGATGTTGTCACAAACCTTAAACAATAACGGAAAAGACACAAGATTCAATTCTTTAAAACAATTGAAGATGTACACAGATGGTTTTTTTATGTATACGCAATTAAATCCATCTGATTCTGTCTCCGCTTTTGGTGTAGGATCTTACACTACTATTAAGGATACAGTGGTAGAAAGTGTCATTTATAATGCTAGTGGCACAGCAATTGGAACTCCCAACACTTACCATTTGGCAATTGATAAAGTGCACGAAGGTTTTACGCAGGTAATTCCTGAAATAGTGGTACAAAATCAAAAAAATAAACTGACTGAAGAGTACCAGGAAGTAGGGGAAAAATTGCCTACACCACTTGAGGGAATCTGGAAAGAATTGAAATCTTATAGCATAGTCGGAGTTGATACCACTATTAATAATAGAACCCAATACAAAGCATTCTATGATGGGTATTTCATGTTTGGTCACACAGTGCGTGATTCCTCTTCGAAAATAACTACAGGCATTGGCTTCGGAACCTTTAAAATGAATGGAGAAAACCAAATTACGGAGACAGACCTTAACTCCACTTATGCAATAATTGCCGGTAATAGTTTTATAGTGGATTTCGAAATGGATGGCTCTG
>JBDSPQ010000066.1:0-3886 GCA_039930305.1 Ginsengibacter sp.
TGCGGAACCATTCAATATCCTGAAGAGCGAGATAAATGCTGTTGACACCTTCATCACGGGCGGCGTGTCCGGCAACGCCTGTAGAAATGCAGTCAAGTACCAGTAACCCTTTTTCTGCTACTGCCATTTTCATCAATGTGGGTTCGCCCACAATACCGCAATTGATCCCGGGTAAAAAAGGCAACAGGTATTCGATGCCGTTATGACCGGAAATTTCTTCTTCGGCTGTTGCAGCAATTACCAGATTAAAAGGTAAATCTGTCACTTCATAGAAATGAACAAACACAAATAGCAAAGCGACCAGAGAACCTCCTGCATCGTTACTACCCAGCCCGTATAATTTCCCCTGATCTTCACTTGGTGTAAATGGATCATTTGTATAGCCACGATTCGGCTTTACTGTATCATGATGAGAATTTAATAAGACGGTTGGCTTTGTTTTGTCAAAATATTTGTTGGCCGCCCATACATTGTTTAGCTCGCGCTTGCTATAAATATTTCTGTCGGTAAAAAACGTTTCAATAAGATTGGCAGTTTCAGCCTCTTCCTTGCTATAGGATGGAATCGAAATTAATTCTTTGAGAAAATGGAGGGCATCCTGAAATAGTTTGTTGTCTATAGATGTTTCCATTCCCGCAAATGATCCGGTAAAATTATTTTCCTTTTTCATTTCAACATTTTTGTTCCCCGGGAACCAACTATCAGTTCGGCCAAATCAGATGAATTACCGATCACTACTGCAGGAACCCCTCTTTCGACGGCATAAAATGCATTGTCAATTTTTGGTAAAATACCAGAGTGAAGTTTATTTTCATTTTTCAATGAATGGTAAGTTGTTGAGTCCAATTCCCTGATCACAGAGTCATCGTCGTCGACACGATCCAGCACGCCGTTTTTTTCAAAACAGTAGATCAATTTTACGCTGTAAATTGATGATAAACCCGCAGCAATTACTGCAGCCATAGTATCTGCGTTGGTATTAAGCAGATGCCCCGAGCCATCGTGCGTAAGGGGAGCCAGGACCGGCACCAAATCATTGGTTAAAAAAATATCCCAGGCCGTTGGATCTATACTATCAGCAGTAATATCGCCCACCCATCCATAATCAATATCCTTTACTGGTCTTTTTACCGCAGGCATTACATTTCCATCAGCTCCGGAAAGCCCGATGGCATTGCTCCCCATTGACTGGAGTATTGCGACAATTTTTTTATTTACAAGTCCGCCATACACCATGGTAACAAGATCGATAGTTTCGTCGTTAGTGATTCTTCTCCCGTCTTTGTATTTGGATTCAATATTTAATTTCTCTCCGATTGAGGTTGCAATTTTACCGCCTCCATGCACCAGGATTTTATGACCAGGTATCCCGGTAAATTTCTGAAGAAAAGACAGTAGTAGTTTCTCGTTGTCTATAATATTACCCCCAATCTTCACTACACAAAGATCGTTTTTCAAAGAATGTAAAACTTCGGAATTTGAGTTCGATACATCATTCATGAAATACCTCTTAAAACGTTTGCTAAAACAGCCTGCGCTGCCCAAACCCTGTTTGCAGCCTCTCTGGTAATAATACTTTTCGAACTATCCAGCACTTCATCACTGATCTCAACGTTTCTTCTAACTGGCAGGCAATGCATGATCTTTGCTCCGTTAGTTGGTTGCAGCTTCTTATTAGTAAGCATCCAGTTAATTTCATTGACGTCAGACCGGCCATAGTTCTTAAAACTGCTCCAGTTTTTTACATACACAAAATCAGCGTCCAGGAGTGCTTCTTCCTGCTTGCAGGTAATGGTAGCGCCATTAGTGAATTGCTCATCCAATTCGTACCCTTCGGGCTGTGCGATTACAAAGTCAGCAACTTGCCACGCAGTCATCCATTCGCTAAAACTATTGGCCACACATTGTGGTAAAGGCTTTACATGCGGTGCCCATGTCAGTACTACTTTTGGAATTTTTTTTTCCGCAGGTAAAAAATTATCTGCAATAGTAATAATATCCGTCAAGCTCTGCAGCGGATGCACTGTAGCACTTTCCAGGCTCACCACGGGAATGCCCGAATATTTCACAAACTGGTTCATTACCGTTTCGTTGTAATCATCTTCTTTGTTTTTCAGAGAAGGGAAGGTTCGAACACCGAGGATATCAAAATAACGTCCAAGGATAGGTGCAGCGTCCTTTATATGTTCTACACTACTTCCATTCATTACCACTCCTTCTTCAAACTCAAGGGCCCAGCCATCCTGCGAGGCATTAAAAACAATAACTTCCATCCCCAAATTTTGAGCGGCTACCTGGGTACTTAACCTGGTGCGTAAACTGGGATTTAGAAAAATAAGTCCCAGCCTTTTTCCCGTACCAAGTTGATTTTGGGAAAGCGGATTTTCCCTGAAATTCCTGGCGCTCTCTACAAGTGCGCTGATATCTCCTGCGTCTTTTACTGAAAGAAAGTTTCTCAATATGAATGTTGGTTGAGTTGTAAATGTATTAATATTTCAACTTATAGCTGCGGTGGTCCGGTTTTTAGTTAAAGCGCCTATTTCATTTTTAAGGGCATTAAGAAAATGGTCTGCTTCTTCCCGGGAAAGAGCGAGTGAAGGTAAAAGCCTAATCACGTTAGGTTTTGCTTCGCCGGTAAATATTTTATGCTTTATTAATAAATTCTTCTTTAAATCTTTCAGTTCTTGAGGTACATCAAACCCTATCATTAAACCTTTACCTCTAACGTTCTGTAACTCTTTAATTTTTTTGAGCTCAGACATAATATAATCACCTATCCTATCTGCATTAGCCATCAGGCCTTCTTCTTCAATGATTTCCAAAACAGCTAAGGCAGCTGCACAGGCAAGGTGATTACCACCAAAAGTAGTACCCAGCATAAAATATTTTGGAGCAATTGCAGGAGCGATCGAGATACCCGCTACCGGAAATCCGTTACCCATTCCTTTTGCCATAGTATAAATATCGGCATCAACACCTGCGTAGTCGTGCGAATAGAATTTCCCCGTTCTGCCGTAACCGCATTGTACCGAATCAGCGATAAAAACAGCGCCTGACTGATCGCAAAGGCGGCGTATTAATTGCAGAAAAGACGTAGTGGCAATATTGATTCCTCCAACACCCTGAATACCTTCAGTGATCACCGCACAAACTTCATTTCCATAATGGCGAAAATAATCTTCGAGCGCAGTGTCATCATTAAATGGAAGAAAAACCACATTATCGGTTTCATTTACCGGCGCTATGATTAAAGGATTGTCCGTGGCTGCCACTGCCAGCGAAGTGCGTCCGTGAAATGCTTTTGAAAATGAAATAATCTTCTTCCGGCCAGTGTAAAAAGATGCCAGTTTAAGGGCATTCTCATTTGCTTCAGCACCAGAGTTACAAAGAAACAATTGGTAATTGCTTTTTGAAGACATGACACCCAGCTTGTCCGCAAGTTCCTGTTGTAACGGAATTTTTACAGAGTTGGAATAGAAGGCAATCTTTTCTAATTGCATTTCAATCTTTTTTACCCAGTACGGATGGGTGTGTCCGACACTGATCACTGCGTGGCCACCATACATATCGAGGTATTTGATACCCGCATCGTCCCACACGCTGGAACCAGAGGCTTTTACAATCGTTACATCGTTCAATGGATAAACATCAAAAAGTTTCATAGTAAATAAATTATAGAACGGGTAAAGCTTTTCTTAAAATCCTTAAAAATAATTTGCCTTCAACTTGAGTCCATGCGTTTCTTCCAATCCGAACATAAGATTCATGTTTTGTAAAGCCTGGCCGCTTGCGCCTTTGAGTAAATTATCAATCACAGAATGTATAACAAGGTTATCATCTTGTTTTTCTATGTGTATAAAACAATTATTAGTATTTACAACCTGCT
>JBDSPQ010000067.1:0-3283 GCA_039930305.1 Ginsengibacter sp.
TTAGATACGGAGGCTCCCGACCCTGCGGAATTAATTTTATAAAAGAAGCCGGATGGATGTTGTGTTGCGGTAATTCCGTGTGCGTTAAGTGAATCTTGTAACTGCTGTATCTCTGTTGCCGGGGCTATTGTTGCAGAATCATTGTAGTTGCATGTAGCATCCTTTTTTGAACAGCTGGCAATGAAAATAAGAATAACGATCAGCGTGTAAAACAGTTTCATTTTTGTAGGGCTTTTGATTTGCAAATAAAGAGTATAAAATTTAAGAATCTGCTGCATCAATCTTTTTCTCTCTGAATTTTAACTCTTTATATAGTTGATCATTTTGTTCCCATTGAAACTTTTTTCTAAAAATGGAAATAAACAGGGCGATAATCATTACGGTTATGAATACAACTACCACTTGAGAATTAGAAATATAACTCATCCTTTTATACCAGTTATGAAATAACAACGCCACTAATACCGGTAGCGCAAATGCTAAACCGAACGGCAATCCTGAAGTTATTTGATAACTTATTTTCTTTTGTTTATCACTGTACTCTTCCCAAAAAGTGATAAAGTCTTTTTCTTCTTCTGTAAGCATAAGCAAAAATAACGAGGAAATTTTCAACACTACTACCAAAGACAGCCATACGTCACTTTTTTGGAATTCCGCTAATAACATGTAGGTTTGCCTGCATTAAAACTACCACTGTGAAAATTGAGCAAGCCCTCGTCCTCTACTTATTAAAAAATAAGGTGATGCCGTTAGAGGGAATCGGAATATTTAAGGTCGAGGCAGCAATTCCCGAGGTAACGGATAATGAAAAGCCGGTCATTTTTCCACCGAATGCCGTTTCGTTTGAATATGACTCCAAAGTGAGGGAGAATGACGACTTAGTAAACTTTATAGTTGAGCACACCAGAAAAATCAAGCCGCTTGCGTCAGCCGATCTGAATTCTTTTCTTACTCTTGGCCGCCAGTTTCTCAATATAGGAAAGCCTTTCACCATCCAGAACCTGGGAACCCTTGATAAGCTAAAGTCCGGTGACTTAGAATTCCGGCAAGGTCAGGTAATACTTCAAAAAATGGAGGCGCCCCGCGATATCACTGAAAATAATGTGGAAGAAAATGATGCGGACAATTTGTTTAATGACTATCAGAGTGCGGCGCCAGGGAATGGAAAATCCGTCGTTGTAACAATCGTAGTTGTTCTTATTTTGGGTTTATGCGGCTGGGCAGTCTGGAGTCTCTTTTTTAAAAATGATAAGCCCGAAACTCCGTCCTCTGAGTTGATTATCCCCATTGCTGATAGCACACCTCTTCAAAGTGACACAAGTGCGCAATTTTTGCAAATGACCGATAGCTCAAATTACAACAAACCAGCAAAGTCCGACAGTGTTGGATTTAATATTGTCGTTCAGACTTTCACAAATAGGCGTATCGCCCTTGCAAGACTTGCTAAATTGGAACGTTTTGGGAGAAATGTTATAATGTATACCGAAGACTCTCTTACATACAAAATCGCTCATCCCTTCGCACTACCATTGTCAGATACGACAAGGATGTTGGATTCTCTAAATAGATATTATTATCAGGGTAAAGCCAAATTAGAACTCAAATAATAAAGAAAAGCGGCGGAGATGAATTAAGTATGTTCAAACTTCTTTCTGAGAATATTCGTAAGTTCGGTTGATAGGTCCCGATTTTTCTATGCCGAATAATTTTGAAAGCCCCGAAGCGACTGTTGGAATCAGCATCATTATACCGACATTTAATGAAGAAAAATATATTGCGAGACTGCTTGGCTATTTAAAAGAGATGACGCCGCAGGCAGAAGTTATTGTAGCAGATGGCGGAAGCACAGACGCAACCCGCGAGATAGCTTCCGAATCCGGAGCAGTATTAGTGAAATGTCCGCAAAAAGGAAGGGCTGCGCAAATGAATTTGGGAGCCAGCTTCGCCAATAACAAAATCCTGTATTTCGTACATGCTGATACACTGCCACCTGGTGATTTTTATAATAAAATTCAGCGATCAGTTTCGAAAGGATTTTCTCTCGGTAGGTTCCGGACAAAATTCGATAGTAAGAATCCCTTGCTCAAGCTGAACGCTTTCCTGACAAGATTTGACTGGTACATCTGCAGCGGTGGCGACCAGACATTATTTATTACGTCTAAAGCCTTCGAAACCGTGGAGGGCTTCAAGGAAGAATTGCTGCTAATGGAAGATTATGATATTGTCAAGAGGGCCCGTCAATCTTTTCTTTACTGCATTATGAATGATAATGTATTAATTTCTGCCAGAAAATATGACAACAATAGCTGGCTAAAAGTGCAGATGGCGCATTACCGGATCATCAAGATGTACCAAAGTGGCGTGCAGCAGAAGGTACTCGTGGAAAAGTATAAAAAACTGCTGCAATACAGGTATTAATAATTATTCCCAAAGACCGACCGTCGGCGATCTGAAACAAAATATGAAGCACTTAATTACCGGAATTCAGCAGGCAGGTATAGGCGTTAGTGACTGCACAAGTGCCATCAGCTATTACAAAGAATTGTTCGGAATGAACATTTTGATATTCGATGATACGGCCAATGCGGACCTGATGACGTCATACACCGGTGACAAAGTGTATCGCAGGCGTGCTGTTCTTACTATGAATCTTTCAGGTGGTGGTGGTTTCGAGTTGTGGCAATTTTTGTCAAGAAAACCAGAAAGCTGTCGGCCTGAATATGGCGATTACGGCATATTTTCTATCACATTAAAATGTCAGGAAATACATAGTGCCTACGAAAGTTTTAAAACAAAAAAAGATATTATTTTATCTGCCTTGAAAAAAAACCCGGCAGGAGAATATCATTTTTGCATTGAGGATATTTACCAAAATAGTTTCAGTATTGTAGAAGGAAAAGAATGGTTTAAAACTGATGGAAAATCCGTTGGTGGCGTTATTGGCGGGGTAATTGGTGTTGCAGATATGGAGGCGTCGGTCAAGTTTTATGCAGACTTTTTGGGCATAAAAGATGTGGTATATGATGTTACAGGCTATTTCGAAGATATTCCTCGGTCATCTGAGCATGAATTCAGACAAGTCTTATTGAGAAAAGCGAAATCTCCATGTGGCGCTTTCACTAACCTGCTGGGAGAGGTGGAAATTGAGCTGGTACAAAGAATACAGCATCGCGGTAAAAAAATTTTTGAGAACCGGTATTGGGGAGATTGCGGGTTTATACATCTTTGCTTCGATGTAACGGATATGGATACCCTGAAAGAATTGTCTGTTTCGAAAGGCTAT
>JBDSPQ010000068.1:0-2895 GCA_039930305.1 Ginsengibacter sp.
CTTTTACCGGTTGATTCCGGTCCAATGACTACAATTGTTTTTACGGTTTCCAAGTTGGCAGTGATTCTTTCTGTACAATGTATTCTTTTGCCTTTTTTATCCATTCAGATAGTCCCCAAAATGCCATAACCAGCAATATGATGTAATAGACACTTGTAAATACATAGTGTTTCACAAAATATAAAGGTATGGAAGCTATATTGGTGAGAATCCACCAATACCAGCTTTCAACTTTTTTCCTGGCCATCAGCCACATTGCTGTAAATGCTGTTGCACTCGCGAACGCATCGGCCCAGGGAATAGCTCCAGGTGCAAAGTCCTTTTTTAAATAAGTGAGAGCATAAAAAATAGACACATAAAAAACAACAAAGAAAAGTATTTCCTGAACCCATTCCTTATTACCAGACCACGAAATAACTACGAGTTTTTCTTTCTGTGTATTTTTTTTATTCCACAATATCCAACCATAAACACTCATAATAGTATAATATAAATTTACCGATGCTTCGCCAAACAAGCTCCCTCTCAGGCTTAGGTACACATAGATTATTGTATTAACTAACCCTACGGGATAAACAAGAATATTTTCTTTTCTGCTGTACCAAACGCTGGCAATGCCAAAAATGACTGCTATATATTCAAGCGTAGTAGTATGCTGGATATCATCTGCGAACTGTTGGTAAATCTGGAAAATACTCAATCTGAAAAGTATAATGAATGCAAATAAATCCTACTTAAAACATATAAAACTAACAAGGTTTGTTTAGCCAAAATAAAAAAGAAAGCGTAATTGCTTTCTTTTTTATTTTACTTTATTGTTTAGATATTTTACTCCGCTTCGGCAACCACTTCTTTAACTTCCGGAATCATTCTTTTCATCATTCCCTCAATACCTGCTTTCAGCGTAATCATAGACGAAGGACATCCACTGCAGCTTCCCTGCATCATCAGGTTCACTCTACCATCTTCATAGCTTCTGAATTGGATGGCGCCACCATCCATTTCCACCGCTGGTTTTACATAATTTTCCAAAAGTTCCTTAATTCTTTTTACTACATCATCATCATCTGCGCTTACCTCATTGGAACTCTCACTTTTCCTGGCCGCAAGTTCTTCTTCATTTACAACAGGCTTGCCTTCTTCAAGATATTCTTTCAGAAATTGCTTGATGGATGGAATCACATCCTGCCAATCCTCTGTATCAGCAGTCTTAGTCAGCGTCACGAAATTACTCGCAATAAATATGGATTTGATAAAAGGGAAAGTGAATAATTGCATGGCAAGGGGCGAGGCCGCAGCACCTTTTTCATCCTGGAAGTCAATGCTTTTTCCGGGATATAAAAGTTTGTTTGCAACAAACTTCATCGTCTCCGGGTTTGGGGTCATCTCTGTATATATGCTGATAACCGGGTTTCCTGTCTTGATCATAATAAAAATTGAGAATACAAATTTACTAAGAATATGTTTTATATCTGATCAGATCCTGTTAATGAATGCCTGGGATGCACAAATTTTCCTTTTTCGCAACCAAGAATTATTATTTACTCTACAATTCGAAGTTTCGCATAATTCAGCATTATTTTCTTTTCACCATTGTGCTCAAAAAGAACAGTTGCCACAGGATTATGTGCAGCGCCTTCCATTTTCATTACCTCACCAAAACCAAACTTCTGATGTTCAATTTTTTGACCTTGCTTAAGTTCACTAGTATCACTCGGGGCAAAGTCGGGAGAAGGAATATGTTCTTTTATAGTGATAACCGGCTTAGAAGTAACATACAGAGGTTTTGACTGGGTGGTGCCACCAGTGGACGCGGTAGCCTTAACCTCAACGCGGTACCCGTTTCTTCTTTGTTGCTCAAAAGGATTCCAAAGATTTGTTTGATTGTTTCGCATATTTCCGCCTGCAAAGGAGCGGTCAAGTCTTTCTTCAGGGAGCTCATCGATAAACCGACTGGGATCATTTTGCGTTAAATTGCCAAAACGGTACCGCGAGTTAGCATACGTTAGCCATAAAAGTCTTTTGGCCCTCGTGACGGCAACATAGAATAATCTTCGTTCTTCTTCAAGTTCTTCGCGTGTGTTTATGGACATAGCATTGGGGAAGAGCGTCTCTTCCAGACCGCCAACAAAAACCACCGGAAATTCCAGGCCTTTGGCCGCATGAATGGTCATTAGCTTCACCACATCGCTTTCTCCTTTGTCTTCATCAGCATCTGTAAGCAAGGTGATTTGTTGCAGGTAGCTGCCCAGGCTTTTATCCAGCAGCTCGCCGTCCTCTGTCGGAGTTTCTGTAAATTCCTTAATCGAATTTAGTAGCTCCTGCAAATTTTCATAGCGTGCAAGGCCTTCGGTTGTTTTGTCATTAAACAGCTCTTTGACAAGGCCTGTATGCTTGCCTACTAAAATGGATAGATCATATGCATTTTTTTTCTCCAATTCACTTTGAAACATTTTTATCGTTAGCACAAAATTGTTCAAAGCTTCAAGGGTATTTGCTCTAAAGCCAAATTCCATAGCGCGAGTAATGACGTCCCACATCGAAATATTATTATTGTTGGCATATAATACGGTCTTTTCAATGGTAGTTTTTCCAATGCCTCTTCCTGGAAAGTTAATAATGCGTTTTAAAGCCTCCTCATCTCCCGGGTTTAATATTATCCGGAGATAACTTAAAAAATCTTTTATTTCCTTTCTTTGATAAAAGCTAATTCCTCCATATATCCGGTATGCGATGTTCATACGCCGCAGGCTCTCCTCAAAACTCCGACTTTGTGCATTTGTACGGTATAAAATAGCGATATCACTATTCCGAAAATGATTGCGAAGCTTCTGTTCCTGTATAGCGTCAGCTACATATTTTCCTTCATCGTTATCGGTAGCGGTCCTAACCAAC
>JBDSPQ010000069.1:0-2665 GCA_039930305.1 Ginsengibacter sp.
GTTTCCGAATGCGGATGAAGCAATGGTATTTGTGAACAGAATTAAACGGGACGCAGCCTCTGAAGTGTCGTGGCTACCGGCTAATAAATACAGTTTTTATATTATTTCCGATGCAAATCTTGAAGTGCTGAAACAAAATAAAACACTGCCCGATTATCTCGAACTCCTTAATAAAAAATACCCGGGAAAATTTTAAGAATTGATAAAGAGATTGCATCTATATCTTTGAGCTTAATCTACAAGCATACCCATGCAGCAAAACAAAAGAACCTCTTCCAAAAAAACATCAAAGAATCAACGCGTGAGACCCAGTGTGAAAATTTTATGGATGATGGTAATCATAGGCTTATTCCTCGTAGTGTGCGTTTTCGCGGCAGTAAACATAGGCCTGTTTGGAAAGCTACCCTCCCTCCAGGAATTGGAAAATCCGCAGGCCAATCTTGCCTCTGAAATATATGCAAATGACGGCAAGACCCTGATGGGTAAAATTTATACTGAAAACAGGGTTTCTGCCGACTATCAGGAAATTTCTCCCGACGTGATCGGTGCACTTATCTCTACAGAAGATATCAGATTTTATGAGCATTCTGGCATTGATGCTATTGCCATTGGAAGGGCCGTAAAAGGTCTGGGCCAGGATGGCGGCGGAAGCACCATTACCCAACAATTGGCTAAAAATATACTTGGGCAGGGACGGGGCAATATGATAGAAAGAGGAATGGATAAATTGAAGGAATGGGTCGTGGCCCTGAGACTCGAAAAGAATTTCACCAAACAGGAAATTATTACCCTTTACCTAAACCGGGTTTCCTGGGGAAATATTTACGGGATCAGGAATGCCTCTCGCGTTTTTTTCCAAAAAGAACCATCGAAGTTAGCAACCGATGAGGCCGCGTTACTGGTAGCAATGCTAAAGGGTCCCAGGCAATATGACCCGGTAAGAAATCCTAAAGCCGCCATGGAGAGGAGAAACCTGGTACTGGAACGAATGGCAACAAATAATGTTTTGACTTCTGCAGAGGCGGCAAAATTCGAAAAAAAACCTTTAGGCATTAAGTTTAAAAAATTGGACGAAAGCCTTGGTATAGCGCCCTACTTCCGTTCGGTTCTCAATAAAAAGCTGGAAGAGTGGTGCAAAACTCATAAGAATCCGGTAACCGGCGCAAACTATAATCCATACCGTGATGGGTTGAGAATTTATACAACCATAGATCCGAAGATGCAATTGTATGCTGAGGAAGCAATGATTAAGCATATGGTAATCATGCAGAAAAAATTTAATGCACAACTATCAAAAAATGTTTGGAAAGGCCATGAAGATATTCTCGAGAGGGCCATGCGGGAAAGTGAACGTTGGAAAAACCTGAAAGATGAAGGAATGGAAGCAGCCGTGATAAAGAAGACTTTCGACCAGCCTGTGAAAATGAGAGTTTTTGCCTGGAATAAAAACCGGTCCATCGACACAGTAATGACGCCGATTGATTCCATAAAGTATAACAAGCAGATGATGCAGACTGCTTTTGCCGCTATGGATCCGGTAACCGGTGAGGTGAAAGCATGGGTCGGCGGTATAGACTTTAACTGGTTTAAATTTGACCACGTAACTGCCAACCGGCAGGTTGGTTCTACTTTCAAACCTTTACTATATACATTGGCACTTACTGATGCCGGCCTTACGCCGGAAAGCTACATAGGGGGCGGATCAATTACGCTGGCGAACAAAACAATTTCCGGTGGCGGCGGTACCATGGCTTATTGCCTGGCAAAATCCCTGAACTCGGCAGCCTGGGATCTTATGAGCCGGATCGGTGCAAAAAAAACTGCTGAGTTTGCGCACCTTTGTGGTATCAAAAGCAAAATTCCGGTAGTGCCTTCCATTGCTCTTGGCTCCGCTGACATTCAGCTGCTGGAAATGCTTCGGGCTTACACCATGTTTCCGAACCGTGGATTTAATACCGAACCCATTATTATCAATAAAATCGAAGATAAAAATGGAAATATTCTTGAAAATTTTCAGTCAGAATCAAAACAGATCATCAGTGAAGCAGATGCATACATGATGTATAAAATGATGCAGGGAGTTGTTGATTTTGGAACTGGTGGGTCTATGCGGTGGCGATTTAATATCAATAGCGACATGGGTGGAAAAACCGGGACAACCAACGATAATACTGATGGATGGTTTATTGGTTACACACCCCAGTTGCTTGCAGGTGCATGGGTGGGGTGCGATGATCCTTTCTTACATATTAGAAACGGCTGGACTTATGGCGGTAATGAAATGGCAATGCCGGAGTGGGCATTTTTTATGCAAAAAATATATGCGGATAAAAATCTTGGAATCGATCCAAAGGCCGAATTTCAAAAGCCCGCTGAATTGAATAATGATCCTATATACGCTGATCAAAATTTTTCTAACATTGTTAAACAGGGAGAAGGAAACGAGTTTACTGAAGACGTTGGTAATGGTGATGCAGGAGACTACACCGAACAAAACATACCAGTAGAGTCTGAATTTGGTTCTGGAAAAAATGATGAAAAAGCGGTTCCCGAGAAAAAACCGGTAGGCCCCCCAAACCTTGATGACGAGTTTAAAAAAGATGTGCCAGAAAAGCGTCCGGCAGCCAAAGATTCAGCAAATGGCCAACCGAAAGCCGTAATGCCC
>JBDSPQ010000070.1:0-3366 GCA_039930305.1 Ginsengibacter sp.
CCCACTCCCAATTGAATGGCTGTAGCTTTCCAGGAATCGCTATTTCCTATATTATTTAAATCAGTCATTCCGCCAACAAACCTGCCATATACTTTAAATTTCAGGAGGTTCAATTGTGCGCCGCCAACCAATGAAAAATTGCCAGATTTAAAAGCATCCTTCCCATTCTGTAACAGGTCCTTATTCTGATCAAGGAAGATTCCAAATTGAGGACCAGCCTGCAACGATATTAGTCTATTGACTTTGTAATTTAAAAGAAGAGGTATGCTTAAATATTGAAGTTGAATATTGTTGATCTTATTAAAGCTGGGATAGACCTGGCTAAAATTACTAGCTGTGTCCAAATTTACCTGGTTAAATAAAACTTCCGGTTGAAACGCAAGCTTGCCACCACCTATCGATGCGAAAGCGCCAACATGATAGCCAAATTTAAATTCATCCTTAAATGATTTGCCGCTTATCTTGAAAAGATTAGCGCCGCCTTTTACTCCAATAGAAAATGATTGGGAAAAAAGAGAGGATGAAACAAACAACAAAATTGCGAAGGAAATAAGTTTAGTTTTCATAAAAGTTTTTAAAGGTTACAGGTTCAATTAAAATGCCAGTATAAAAATCAAAAAGTTATACCAATATTAAAGTTATAGATCTGTGAAAATGGATTATCGCTACTCTCAGGAACATAATAATCAAGATAGATATCAGGTTGTATATAAAACTTTCCTATTGTGTAGGTAAAATCAAGATCGAGCCCAACGGATTGCAATTCAAATTTTCCATTTACCTGTGAGGAAGACTGGAACTTCTTTAGTTTTTTAAATTTTTTAAGATTGCGCAGGTTATACAGTTGCGTAGTAGCATTGTAGTCCACGCTGTAATTATTTACGCCCATGAACCCCGATAATTGTGGCGTAAACCTTAGCCCGTCATTTTTGAATAAAAGTTTATATGTAAGGAAATCGTGTTCTACGCCGGCAGAAAAAGATAGAGAGGAAATCCTGGTGACGGAAGTGTCGATGTATTTTAAGCGAACAAGCCGGTTTCGTTCTCTGACGGTAGTATCGATATCTGTAGTTTCTGTAAAGCCACCTTCAGAATAACTTACCGAAAGACGTGGCATGAGCCATAGCTTTTTAAACAATACGGTTCCATACACCTCGTTGTCAAGCAAAGATGAAGTAGAGTTGTGCGAGCCGATTTTAAAATAATGGACATATGCCAATGCAGCATCTGCGAAATTTCCTTTGCTATACGTAAAGGAGGGTGAAAGCGATGCCTGGTAAAGTGTGTATTGTTCTCCGATTTTCGTTAAGGAAGATGAAGCGGTAATGCCAAACCCGCTTTTATGAATATAGGATAAAGAAGGAGTATAAATGAGATTTGGATTTACTTCGAGGTTTTGGACTGCCTTGTTGGCTCCACTGTAAAGCATGTTGCCAATTCCAACATTCACACGAAGTACGCTGCGAGGATTATCCAGTTCATTCAGCATTTTAAAAAAGTCATCGTGTTTAATAAGAGAGTCCATCAGCTTTTGATCAGCCGGCGAGAGTTGTGCGAAGGAAGATCCTATAAAGAATATACTAAGTAAATAGGCGGTTACCTTTCTTGCAACTGAGTGTATAGAGATAAATGATGCGAACATTCTTCAGGTTTTTCTAAGGCAAATTCCCGGTAGCGTGGGTTGAATATACAATCGTTCGTAAAGATAGAATATTTCCGCAGTGCTTAGCACTTTTCTCCTCTGCCAGTAATAACCTACCTTTGCGCCCAAATTAAAATAATATACATGAATGCCTTTGAGGGCCTCGGCCTGAATGAAAACCTTGTGAAAGCCGTTACAGATCTTGGCTTTAGCGATCCTACTCCTATACAAATTAAAGCAATACCTATACTGTTATCAGGAACCACGGATTTCGTGGGCCTTGCACAAACCGGCACAGGTAAGACGGCAGCTTTTGGGTTGCCCTTATTACAACTGGTGGAGCCTGCTACCAAATACCCACAGGCACTGATCGTTTGCCCCACACGTGAACTTTGCCTGCAGATCTGCAATGACTTGCAGGATTTTAAAAAGTATTCAAGAGACATTGTGGCTGAACCGGTATATGGCGGTGCCTCCATTGTTATGCAGATCCGTGCGTTAAAAAAAGGAGTTCACATAGTCGTGGCTACGCCAGGCAGATTGATAGATATGATAGAAAGGAAGGCTATTGATCTGCAAAAAGTGAAGTATGTAGTTCTGGATGAAGCAGATGAAATGCTCAATATGGGGTTTCGTGACGATATTGATTTTGTATTGAAAAATACTATCAACAGGGAAAGCACCTGGCTCTTCAGTGCCACGATGCCGGCGGCTGTAAAGGCCATTTCAAAAAACTTTATGGTGAATCCGCAGGAAGTAACTGTTGGTAAAAAAAATACAGCGAACGTCAATATAGATCACCAATACTTCATCACCCCGGCACAGTCGAGGTATGAAACATTGAAAAGGCTGGTGGATTTCAATCCGGGAATTTATGGAATCATTTTCACGCGTACCAAAGCTGATGCGCAGGAAGTAAGCGAGAGACTCGTAAAGGCGGGCTACGACATTGAAGCCCTGCATGGTGATCTCACCCAGCAGCAACGTGATAAAGTGATGCAGAGATTTCGTCAAAAAAGTATTCAATTATTAATAGCCACCGATGTAGCTGCCCGGGGCATTGACATAGATGGCATAACACACGTTATAAATTATGAACTGCCGGACGATATAGAAGTGTACACGCATCGCAGTGGCAGAACGGCACGCGCAGGCAAGAGCGGGATCTGTATCTCGATTTGCCACAGCAGGGAATCATTTAAAATACGCCAGCTGGAGAAAATGACCAATGCCCAGTTTCATAAGCTGGACATCCCAAGTGGTAAAGATGTTTGCCGCAAACAGTTTTTTCATTTTATGGATAAACTTATTGAAGCAGATACCTCGCACGGTGATTATGAAACCTACATGCCGGACCTGCAAAAGAAATTTGAAAATATAAGTAAAGAAGAGGTCCTAAAAAGAGTAGCGGCATTAGAGTTCAGTCATTTTCTGAAGTATTATGAAAATGCCGATGACCTGAATGCAAGACAGGAATACCGCGAGAGACGAAATGACTCGTTCGCAGGAAGGCAACAAGGTGGACGGGGCGACAGGGAGAGACCTTCCTACCAACGCGATAATGGCTTCACCAGGCTCTTTGTAAATCTCGGAACCAAAGACGGTTTTTATAAAGCAAGTTTTCTTCAATTCATCCTTGATGAAAGTAATCTAAAAAAAGAAGTGCTGGGAAGAATCGACCTGCGCGACATGAATTCCTGGGTAGAGATCGACAAATCTGCCGC
>JBDSPQ010000071.1:0-2773 GCA_039930305.1 Ginsengibacter sp.
ATGAATTCAGCCGCTTACCCGCTTCCTCAATTAACCAAATTAGCACACTACGGTTTTGCAACCCTTTTTGAAAATCCTCTGACAACACAAAGATCTTTGCATACAACGGTGGCGCTAACCACGGGAGATGTGTTTGCCACTTTTGACGCATTGAAAATTTTATCGTCTCCTACTAAATATACGGTTCAGGTAAATGAAGACATACATATTACACTTCATCCGGAATTTTTACAATTCGTGAATCATAGCTGCAATCCCAACATTTTTTTTGATACTGAAAGGATGGAGTTGCGTTGCCTGCGATCAATAGATGCTGGCGATGAATTCACTTTCTTTTATCCATCAACAGAATGGTCTATGGCAGAGCCATTCAAGTGTTTTTGCGGATCGGAGAATTGCCTTCGTGAGATTCAAGGTGCCTCTTTCTTGTCACAAGATTCGGTGGCAGCCAATGAATTTACCACTTTTATCAGGTTTAAATTAAGCGGTACTCGTTTACAAAAAGTATAATGAATCGTAAACTCATACTTCCTTATGCCTTCATTCAATCGTAATCTTACAGTATGGGTTCTGGCGCCATATGTGGAAACAAATGATGTGAATCTTGAATATTACTATGACTTTACCCAAAGTATAGAGGAATACACTAAAGCATTTGCAGAACTGCGACTATCCTGGAAATGGCAACAGGTCACCAGTAAGACATACAGGAAAATAATTGACCAGATTGCAAACCAGGCTTTGGAAGAAAATGTGGTCGTATTGAATTTATGTGATGGGGATGAAATCAACAAGGCCCCCGGGCTAAATGTAATCAGGTACCTAAAGAAAAAAGCACTTTGTTTTACAGGAGCCGATGAATATTTCTACCGTGTAACGACGTCCAAAATATTCATGAAGGAAATATTTGAATCAAAAAATATTCTTACACCACCCTGGCAAATTATTACCCATGAAAATAAAAATAACCAGTCCGTTTTTCAAACCCTCGGAAACCCACTGATTTTGAAGCCTGCCATTTCAGGTGGCAGTCTTGGCGTGGGAATCGATTCTATTGTCAGAAATTCAGATGCGTTGGAAGCACAGTATGAGAAACTTCAAAACGGCTATCATGGCTGGCAAATCGCTAATGGCGGAGTAATTGCTGAAAAATTTATTGAAGGCCCCGAATTCACCACGCTGATCGTTGGGAATTCTGTAAATCCCGGAAGTTGCAAGGTTTTCCCGCCTGCAGAAAGAGTGTTCAATAAGTCGCTGCCCCCAACGGAAAAATTTCTCTCGTTCGACAGGCTTTGGGAAATGTATGAAGACGAATCGCCCGTGAAGGAAGGTGAAGATTTTTATAATTATGCCATTCCTGACAACTTATTGATTGAGGATATTTCTAAAATTAGCTTAGCAGCTTATGCTGCTGTGAAAGGCAAAGGTTATTGCCGCGTCGACCTTCGACTGGAAGAGGCTTCAGGTAAATTGTACGTCCTGGAAGTAAATTCTCAATGTGGCCTTTCTGACGATGAAAATTTTACTTCTATTGGAGCCATCCTCCGGCTTTCAAATACTTCATTTAGTTCACTAATTGTTGACATAATTGAAGAATCTATGAGTCGGAATTATTTACGAAAAAGAATTGAAGCCAAACAATTACAATTAATTTGATTACAGACAGTCAGACCAGGAAATTTGCGTATTATGAAAATTTGTGTATTACAGCCTGATTATTCTACAACCGAAGTGGACTATAAAAATTATGATCCACCCAGGCATCTTGCCCATTTATTAAAGGGTCACGAAACAGATCATATCTTTCTGAATAAGCTATGCACTTATACGCAACTCAAACAGTTAAAGAAAAATAACTACGACATTTTTGTAAACCTTTGCGAAGGATACCTCGACTGGTCAGTTCCTTCTATCGATGTCATAGTTTCATTGGATCTTTTGAATCTGCCCTATACCGGACCTAACGCTCAACTGTATGATCCGCCAAAGGAACTAATGAAATACGTGGCTTATACCTGCGGCGTGAATACGCCCAGTTATATTTTAATAAAAGAAACAAAGGAAATCGACAACGCCTTAGCATCATTACAATTTCCCCTTTTTGTAAAACCCGCTAAAGCCGGCGATAGCCTGGGCATCGACAAATATTCTTTAGTGCATTCAAAGGAAGAACTTATCAATAAGGCAGGTACGCTGTTGCCTGACTATGATGAGTTAATGGTGGAAGACTATATTGATGGAAGAGAGTTTACTGTTTTGGTGACAGCGTTGGCTGGTGATAACAAATCCTGCTTTGTCTATGAACCGCTTGAATTCATTTTTCCACATGGCATGTGTTTTAAAACATACGAGTTAAAAACTTCAGACCTGCATGCTGAAGCGAATATTCTGTGTACGGATGTTATGCTTTCTGAAAAATTAAAAAACTTTTCTTCCAAAATATTCAATGCATTCAACGGAGTCGGGTATGCGAGATTGGATTTTAGAATGGACCAAAATGGTAATATTTTTTTTCTTGAAATAAATTTCACCTGCTCTGTTTTTTATGAGAAGGGATATGAAGGATCGGCTGATTATATCCTCATGAACTCTCCAGGAAAAAAAGAAGGTTTCTTAAAGAATATAATTGACGAGGGCATATTCAGACATGCACAAAAGCAAAAGAAGTATGTAGTGAAAGGAGACTCAGTTTCAGGTTATGGAATTTATGCTGCGAAAGATATCCAGTCTGGCGAGGTAGTATTTCTGGGAGAAGAAAATCCACACAGGTTGA
>JBDSPQ010000072.1:0-7231 GCA_039930305.1 Ginsengibacter sp.
TTACTCGCATCATGTTGTTTCACATAAATGGTATCCTTATGAAATAAGAATTATTCGAAACGATGCTGATATCCATTCCTGGCGGGATGCCCAATCATTTCGGCGTATTCCCGGTTTTAATGATATAGATTATTTCCAAAAAGAGAATACGTTTAAATTGAAAGTGGCAAAAGTGGATGCTTCCGTATTCCATTACGGATGGGTAAGACCACCAGAGTTAATGAAAAAAAAATGGGTTTTATTCGAAACACACATGCAGGGGGAGCAGAAGGCCCAGTCATTCTTTAAACAAAAGCCCGAAGTATTTGATTATGGCGATATGCGCAGACTTGCAGTTTTCAAAGAAACACATCCGGCAGTAATGCGGGATTTCATAAATAAATTCAATTGGCAGAACCAGCTTTACCCACATAATAAAACAATAAGCAAACACAAACACGATAAATTAAAATACCGGGTACTGAGTTATTTAGAACAAAAAATTTTGGGAGGAAAGCAGATTGGTGGATTTAAAAATTATGAACTCATAAAAACGCCAGAATAATAAACTGGTTTTGCAATATGTTGGTGGTTGCATCCATTTCGCGGGAATTGAAAAAATTCGGGAAATTATGCTTTACACTTATCTGTTTAGAGGAACTGCATAGATGTTAATAGTTTCCTTCCAGTTGGTCATTTCATGGCTGCTTCCAAGCTTTATTACTTTTGCATTTATGTCAAAATCTTCAAAATAATATATCTCATACCCATGCTTTTCAATCACATCATACAATTCGATTTTATCTTCCGGAGTACTCTTGCCAAAGCTCTCAGCAACGATTGTAGGTTTATATTTATCAATTAATTCCGGTATTGATTTGATAATCTCCTTATCGTATCCTTCTGTATCAATCTTGATGAAAGAAAAGTTTTGTAGATATTGGGAATAGTTTGTTTCCAGGAATGTAAGCAGATTAACGCCTTTAATTTTACTGGGATAGACAAATTTCCCATGAATACTGTCTGCAGTCGGCGATATGCCTCCATTGGCAAAAGATGCTTCCGATGACACATAGTAAAAATCTTCATCCTCCTTTGATATGGCGTAAAGAAGGGGAACAATATTTTGTTTGTCTTTATTCAATGAAGCGTTTTTTTCAAGTATTTTATATACATAAGGATTAGGGTCAAAACCAAGGGTAACTCCGGAATGGCCGGCAGCCAAAGCCATAGGAACTGTGGTATCTCCTATGTTCGCACCAATATCGATAACCAAATCTCCGCGTTCTATAAATTTCCTAAAAAAATCAACCATGTCCTGGCTTACGATCCTGGGAGGAGCAAGCGGATTGTCCCAATTTGCAAAATCAATTTTTCCTTCATCTTTTAATTCGAATGTATCAATTTTAGCTGCATATTCCCGGGTAAACCTTCTTGCCTTTTTTCTCCGGAATGACTCTTTGAAATAATTTAATATTTTCATTTGGATTTATTAGACATAGTGAATAAAGACTATACGCTTTACAAAACTTAGTCGCAAAAATATGCAATAGCTATCTTACATTTTAAATAGAATCACAAATCAAATACGGACTGATGGATTTATGGAATGACCAATTAAAACTTTTATTACAATCTGACTTTAGGTCGATAGGAAGAATTATTTCTCTTGTAGAAAATGAATCAATAGGCTATGAAAAATTTATGAGGATGCTGCCAGCTTCCCACACAAAAATTATTGGTATTACAGGCGCTCCCGGTTCAGGTAAAAGTTCTATTACCGACGCTTTGATCGGCGAAATGATATCTGATAAACAAAGAGTCGGGGTTCTTTGTGTAGATCCTTCCTCGCCATTCAACCACGGGGCGCTCTTAGGCGATCGTATTCGCATGAGTGAATGGTACAACCACCCTGATGTATTTATCCGATCGCTGGCGAGCAAGGGTTTCCTTGGCGGACTACATCCTAAAATTTTCGAAATTGCGGAGGTTCTGAAAGCTGCTGCTTTTGATTATATTATTATAGAAACCGTTGGCGTGGGCCAGAGTGAAGTGGATATTGCAGCACTTGCGGATATTACTGTTGTGGTACTGGTTCCGGAAGCCGGCGATGTCATTCAAACTATGAAGGCTGGCCTGATGGAAATTGCCGACATTTTTGTAATCAATAAATACGACAGGCCCGATGCAGATATGTTTTTCAATAACCTTGCACAAATGCTGGCGCCGGTATTCAATTCAGAAAAAGAGATTCCAATACTGAAAACCATCGCAATACAAAAAGAAGGCATTAGAGAGCTTTATCAGATAATTCTTGAGCGGAATTTCGCAACGAAGCCGGACCATAAATTAGAATTAGTCCTTCAGAAAATCTGGTCAATAGTTAGTGCGGCGAAGATGAAGTCGATTGACCCGGTAAAGTTTAGAGAAGACGTAAAAAATGCTATGCTGGCAGGCAATATCAATCTGTATGAACTGGCCGAAAACTATAAATAAGATTAAGGAACACGATTACTTTTCCACCATTTATATCCCACAACTCCGATGGCTACGTACGGAACCAACATCATATAGATAATCCCGGTATTAAAGCCTTTGGCTGGCTTATCACCCATTTGCTGTACAGACTTGGCGCAAATTGAACACTGGGCATCCGCAGGAGTAGGGTTCATCAAAAAAGAACCTACAATAAGCAATAATATAAGAGAGATTTTTTTCATGTATTGATAACAAAGGTAAGATCAAAATTATATTGATCTTCCTAAATAATACCTGTGAAAATTAAACTGCTTCCACCTGTTGTGCTTTCTGGGTCTTTTTCCTGTCGTCTTCGTTAAGTATTACTTTACGCATGCGGATCACCTTTGGCGTTACCTCAATACACTCATCCTGCTGAATGTATTCCATACATTCTTCCAGGCTCATCTGAGTTTTTGGAGCAATGCGTGAAGCATCATCACTACCACTTGCACGGTGGTTCGTAAGTTTTTTAGGCTCAGTAGCATTCACAACCAGATCGCCTGGCTTAATGTGCTCTGCAATGATCTGGCCTGTGTAAACCTCTTCTCCCGGGTCAACAAAAAATGTTCCCCTATCCTGTAATTTATCAATAGAGTAACCGGTTGTTTTTTCCTGGTTTTTTGAGATCAGTACACCATTACTTCTACCCGGAATAAATCCTTTCCAAGGTTTGTATTCCAGGAAACGATGTGCCATAACGGCTTCGCCGGCAGTATTGGTAAGCATATTCGAACGCAAACCAATCAGTCCACGGGAAGGTATTTCAAATTCAAGGTGCTGCATTTCCCCTTTGCTCTCCATGATCAGTAATTCGCCCTTACGTTGGGTTACCAGGTCTATTACACGACCACTATAGTCGGCAGGTACGTCTACTACCAGGTTCTCGTAAGGTTCGTGCTTTTTACCGTCAATCAGTTTGGTAATTACCTGCGGCTGGCCAACGGTGATCTCATACCCTTCACGGCGCATGGTTTCTACCAATATACTAAGGTGAAGAATGCCACGCCCATATACCATAAAACTTTCAGCGCTATCTGTCGGCGTAACACGCAACGCCAGGTTTTTTTCCAATTCCTTCTCCAGCCTGTCTTTCAGGTGACGCGAGGTTACAAATTTTCCATCCCGGCCATAGAAAGGAGAGTTATTAATACTGAACTGCATATTCATAGTTGGCTCATCCACGCTTATTACCGGCAGCACTTCAGGATTATCGAAATCAGCAAGCGTTTCGCCAATATTAAATCCTTCGATGCCTACTACAGCGCAGATATCGCCCGCAGCTACTTCACTCACTTTCTTTTTACCCAACCCTTCAAACACATACAATTCTTTCACCCGGCTTTTTTGGATAGTGCCATCCAGCTTCATAAGCGAAAGGGGTTGATTTTCTTTAATAATGCCCCTGGCGACTTTACCTACAGCAATCCTTCCCAAAAAGGAAGAATAATCAAGTGACGTAATTTGCATTTGCAGCGTTCCGTCGAGAGTAGATGGTGGTGGCACCTTTTCAAGAATGGTATCTAATAACGGAAATATATTGTCAGTTTCTTCGAGGGTTGTATTCATCCAGCCATTCTTACTGGACCCATATATTGTTGGAAAATCCAATTGTTCTTCAGTAGCATCGAGGTTGAAGAATAATTCAAAGACTGCATCATGCACTTCATCCGGACGACAATTAGGCTTGTCCACTTTATTAATTACGACAATTGGGTGCAGATGAAGCTGTAACGCTTTTTGCAAAACAAATCTTGTTTGGGGCATTGGGCCTTCAAAGGCATCCACGAGCAAAAGCACACCGTCAGCCATTTTCAAAACACGCTCCACTTCACCGCCGAAATCACTGTGACCAGGGGTATCGATCACATTAATCTTTACACCTTTGTAGTTCACCGAAACATTTTTACTGAAAATAGTAATACCTCTTTCTCTTTCGAGATCATTACTATCCATTATAAGCTCACCTGTTTCCTGGTTATCACGAAAGATGTTCGTGCTGTGCAAAATTTTATCAACAAGGGTTGTTTTTCCGTGATCAACGTGCGCAATGATTGCAATGTTCCTGATTTCCATACTGGTAGTTTAACGGTTTGTCACCGGTTTTTTTTAAAGTGTGCGAAGGTACGCCAAATACGCCTGAAGTTGGCATATCAACATAAACTTAACAGATGATAATTTATTTTTGGCGAGCAACTTTTTTTTTATTTGTACTATCTATTGACAACAAAACACTTTAGCCTTGAAAAAAACATTTCTCCCCAGTCTCACTAGTTGTATAATATTGGATGCTATCGGGTGCGCAAGTTATCTTTTCCCCCTAATCGGCGAAGCCATCGATCTTGTTTGGGCACCAATTTCGGGTATAATATTTTATTTTATGTTCGGACGAAAAATGGGTGTATTTGGAGGAGTCTTTTCGTTTCTGGAAGAACTGACCCCGGGCCTCGATATCATACCGACATTTACGATAGCCTGGTTTATCAGGAAAAACGAAATTGAGAAAGAAGAGAAAACGCTGCGACTTCCGGCACGTGCGGGAAGATAAATTCTTACCCTTAATCCACATACAACACAATTTACCGATCTGCCGGAGCAGGCCGTGTTTTGTCATTGAAACGTTTTGCTCAAATGATCCGGTTCAAAAGCAGTAGTTTTAATTTATAATCACTGCTATGAAAATAATACTGCACTTACTATTATTAATATTAATCCCGGGGTTTTTATCCGCACAGGACAGTATCACTATCTCCGACATTCATTCTGCCGAGAAAATAAGTAGTATCCGTTTTACCCAATCAAAGGAAGATTCACTGCTGGGAGGTGTGCAGGATCGGGCAAAGGAGTATGACAAAATGCACCGCTATTCATTGGATAATTCTATTCCAATGACGCTAAACCAAAATCCCCTGCTGCCTTATATGACAATGACTCACCAGCAGTTACCGGTGAATTTGCCGGAGGCGCTACCAGTTAGTTTGCCTTCAACTATGTCGGACCTGGCCTGGTTCTCGATCCCAGAGCTGGCATATTTAATCAAGAACAAAAAAATTACTGCTGTTGACCTTACCAAATTTTTTATTGAACGGCTGAAAAAATATGGAGACACACTTCAGTGTGTGATATCCCTGACCGAAGATTTGGCCTTGCAACAGGCGGCAACAGCCGATAAAGAAATTGCCGCAGGAAAATACCGCGGGTTGCTACATGGCATACCATACGGACTAAAAGATCTTTTTGCGGTGAAAGGCACCAGGACTACCTGGGGTGCCGAGCCATACAAAAATCAGCGGATAGAAACTGACAGCTACGCCTACACGAAATTAAAGGAAGCGGGGGCAATCCTCATTGCGAAACTTACGCTTGGGGCATTGGCTATGGACGATTATTGGTTTGGCGGCCGCACAAAAAACCCATGGAAATTAACGGAAGGCTCCAGCGGGTCTTCAGCCGGTTCCGCAGCAGCGACTGTTGCGGGTCTTGTGCCTTTCGCCATCGGGACAGAAACTTATGGATCGATTATTTCGCCTTCCACCGTTTGTGGAGCAACCGGGCTGCGCCCTACATTTGGTGCAGTCAGCAGGAGCGGCGGTATGACACTTTGCTGGAGTCTGGACAAAACTGGACCAATTTGTCGAAGTGCAGAAGATGCTGCTATCGTATTTAACTACCTGCACGGAACGGATGGTAAAGATGCCGCAGCCATTGATATGCCTTTTAACTATACAGGCAATACCGATCTCTCAAAGATGAAAATTGCTTACGCAAGAAATTATTTTGGCAAAAAAGACACCCTTGGAAATGAAGAACAGGTGTTGGAGGCTTACCGTAAAGCGGGTGCCAATTTAATTCCTGTCGATTTCCCCGATTCCGGTGTATATAATTTTGATATGATAGGAATTGTTATTGGTGCAGAAAGCGCAGCGGCCTTCGATGGATTTACACGAACCGGCCTGGATGATAAAATGACAAGGCAGGGAAAGGGTGAATGGCCAAATTATTTCAGGGCGGCCAGGTTTATTCCCGCCGTGGAATACATAAATGCCAACAGGCACCGCTACCTGCTTATGGAAAAAGTAAATGAGGTCATAGCTCAATATGACGCCATCATTTGCCCGACATGGGTAGGTAACCAGGCAGCCATTACCAATCTCACGGGCCATCCTGCTATTTCAATGCCGACAGGTTTCGATGCAAAGGGTGCTCCTACAAGCATTACTCTTATCGGAAAATTATATGATGAAGCTACTTTGCTTGCTGTTGCCAGGGCCTACCAGGACGTTACAAAATGGAACAAGATGCACCCTGCCTTATTCAGGTAGCACAAAAAATCACTTCTCAGGTTTTGAAACCTTCCTATCTTAACTTACAACAATGCTTATCCAGAGTAGTCATTTATCTAATACCAAACCCTTAAACTATTCAAATCAAAACACAGTAAAATGATCAGAACTACCATCACCTTTTTCCTTGTTTTAATAATGAATTACGGGTATTCCCAGGCAGGGATTACCGGATTTTCTTCAGACAAAGCAGCAGTTCAACATACTTTAGAGGGAAAGTTCGATGATAATTTGAGTAAAGAAAATATTGGGGCGACGATAAAGAAACTCGCTGCCAAACCCCATGCAGTGGGGTCACCGGCCGGAAAGGAAAATGCCTTGTACATTGAAAGCCTGATGAAAAAATGGGGATGGGATGCAGAAATCGAAACCTTTGAAGTTTTGTTTCCAAC
>JBDSPQ010000073.1:0-7191 GCA_039930305.1 Ginsengibacter sp.
TTTTTCTCATCTTGCAGTAAAAGTAGTGAAGTCTTGCAGCCCGCCGATGATACTGAATCGATCGGAAAAGCAAGGGATAATCCCGGTCAGGTCAATATTTTTAAAGGTCCTGAAGTACAGATGGGTAACGGGAAAGCCCGTTCCTGGATTAGTATCAATCATACTGGCCTGCCCCTGGAAATTGGCGTTGAGCTTACGGATGCAGCGCTCTACGGATTACCCGGGGATCCAACCAATTTTCAAGCCGCTACCTTTTTGCTGCCATTACATCAAAAAGCAAAAGCGGCTACTCCATTTGATCACATTACCATCAATTGGAATGTACATGGGCATGAGCCCGAACAAGTCTTCGATATACCCCATTTCGATTTCCATTTTTATATGATCACGGTACAAGAGCAATCAGCTATTCCTCCTTACGAGGTCGCGCCGACAGGTTTTGACAACCTGCCTCCGGTCAGCTACTGGCCTGATGCGTATTTCCCTACGCCGGGCGGTGTACCTCAAATGGGAAGACATTGGATAGATGGTTTTTTCCAGCCACCATTTTCGCAGACATTAATTTATGGATCGTATAATGGCAGGTTTACTTTCGTTGAACCCATGATTACCTTAGATTATTTAGTAAGTGGGGCAACATTTTCCGAATCGTACCGGCAACCCAAAGTCTTTGCGCCGTCAAATAAATATTATCCACAAGAATATAATATTTATAAAAATTCAATAACAGGTAAACATTATATTACTCTCGGGAATTTTGCCTGGCGATAGAAAACCTACTGTGCAGATTATCCAACTTGCCTGGCGTAATTGCCAGGCAAATTTTTTGTCTCTTGGTGTTGTATTTTGAGTAACCAACGACTCAAATTAGCCAGGCATAAATCGACTAACTGTTGGTCTTCCACCGTATTATGTAGAGCAGGCTTTGCTTTTTGGGCACAATTCATGTAGAGAAATTTAAATAAAATAAAATCTCTACAAAATGAAAGCTATACGAATTCACCAATTTGGCGGCCCGGAAGCACTACAATATGAAGAAGCTCCCCGGCCCTCAACCGGGAAGGGCGAAGTCTTAATAAAAATACATGCGAGTGGTGTAAATCCCATCGATTGGAAAATTCGGGAAGGGCACGCGAAGGAAATGTTTCCGACAACATTCCCATTGATCCCAGGATGGGATGTATCCGGTGAGGTAGAAGAAGTAGGTGAAAGTGTCCTGAATTTTAAAAAAGGCGATGAGGTATATGGCAGGCCTGATCCTACAAAGAATGGAACTTACGCTGAGTATGTGGTGGTGAAGGCAGATCAACTCAACCGCAAGCCGAAGAGCATTAATCACGATAAGGCTGCTGGGGTACCACTCGCTGGCCTCACAGCATGGCAGGCGCTGTTCGACTATGGACGACTCCTGAAAGGGCAAACAGTATTAATACACGGCGCAGCAGGAGGAGTAGGAACCTATGCTATTCAACTTGCGAAGTGGAAAGGTGCTTTTGTAACAGGAACGGCTTCAAAAGACAATATTTCTTTTCTCGAAGAACTTGGTGCAGACCAAATAATAGATTATCACACAGACAAGTTTGAGGATGAAGTGAATGGTGCAGATCTTGTTATTGATCTTATTGGCGGCGAAATACAAAAAAGGTCGCTATCAGTTATAAAGAAAGGTGGCAGATTGATTACGACCGTCCAGCCCAAGTATGTGAAAGAAGCAAAAGAAAAAGACATACACCTGGAAGGATTTATGGCAAAGTCATTACCTGGAGAACTCCAGCAACTGGCAGACCTTATTGATTCAGGAAAAATAAAACCTATCATATCTGAGGTTTTCCCGTTACGCGATGCTGCGCACGCACAGGCGCTTAGCGAGAAAGGACACACCCGTGGTAAGCTTGTCTTACACGTTTTGTAATTTTGATGATTCAGCTATTTAAAAATAAATTTTTGGAAGTATTTTATTTTGACAATTATTAGAATTGCATTTAGAAATTTAATAATTATAATGAATGGATTGATCAGAATAGATTGCAGGTAAGAGTGAAGAGTTGTAAACCGGCTATGAGCTGAATAAAAAAACTGTATTTTCATTTAAATTGCCTGTTGAGTAATCAATGAAATGAGAACTGCTTTCGGACCATAATATTTACGTTTGACTTTTTTATGAAAGGGTAATTTAATTTTGTGCAACCGCTTCTGATCTGCAACTAACCACTATTAACTGAAATCGCGATTAAAACTGGTCTGTGAATAATCCTTTGAATTCCATTATTTTTTCTGGCAAACTATTAATTGTTGTCATTATATGTTCCTGTACCGGTATTCTTTGTACAAAGAAAAGTGCATTTTCGCCAGCAGAGTTATTGTTTGACCCAATTCCTGAAACACACCAGCTAAACCCTATATTAAAGGAAGTTTCCGGTATCGCAGACAGCAAAATAAATCCAGGGTACCTATGGGGTGAACAAGATGGCGGCAACCCTACCCAGGTCGCATTATTAAATTACGATGGCACGGTAACCAAGGAAATTTATTTAAAAGGAATTCGGAATGTAGATTGGGAAGATTTGGGCTTGTATAATGATTCCCTATACCTGGCAGACATTGGCGGCAACAATAGTGTACGCAACCAATGCAGCTTCTATGTATTTGCTGAGCCTGATGTATCTACAGATACAGTATACGCATTCCGAAAAATTGATTTTCAATATCCTGATGGAGCCCACGATGCCGAAGCTTTTTTAATCGACCGAAATTCAAAAGATATTTTTATAATCACTAAAAGGGACCAACCTTCCCTAGTCTACCAACTGAAATACCCATACAGTAGTGGGGTAAACATGCTCTTAAAAGTTGGCAAGCTTGATTATACTGGCGTAGTGAGTGCAGCTTCTTCCATTACTGACAAAGAAATAATCATTAAGACCTACGATAAACTAAATTATTACATACGGGATGCAGGGCAAAGCATAATGGAGTGTTTGACGAATACGCCTGTTTTGCTTCCTTATATTAAAGAACCGCAGGGCGAGGCGGTGTGCTTCTCCCAAAAAAGTGATGGATATTTTACGCTGAGCGAACAAGGATTGTCTCCTTTAGTAAATTTATATCTCTACAAGCGGAAATGATCTCACATAGTTTTTGCTGTTGTTTATATAAAAGCGGCAATCCATAACTTTACTAAAAACGATTATATGAGACAATCCATTTCTTTATTATTAATAATTATATGCCTTATTAGTTCACGCGATTTGTATTCTCAAAACAATACAACCATCAGTTTATTTAACGGGCAAAACCTGAACGGCTGGGACACATACCTTGGTCCGCCTTTAGATGACTCAGGGAAAAAACTTAGTGAAACGCCCATTGGATTAAATTCAGATCCCAACAACGTGTTTAGCATTGTTGAAAAAGATGGCGAAAACGTCATACGCATTTCCGGGGAAAAATGGGGCGGCATATCAACCACCAGTCAATACGATGATTTTCATTTACAACTGCAATACCGGTGGGGTAAGCTTACCTGGGGTCAAAAGAAAAATAAAAACAGAGATAGCGGTCTTCTTTACTTTGCGACAGGTGAACACGGTGCAGACTATGGTGCATGGATGCGTTCGCAGGAATTCCAGATAGAGGAAGGGAATACTGGCGACTATTGGGGAGTGGCAGGTGCCATGCAGGACATCCCTGTATCAAAAAATTCAAAAGGTGATTATGTGTATGATCCAGCCGGCGATGTTTACACATTTAGTGCTGCAAATATTGTTGGACGGCATTGTGTAAAACGGGGTGATGCGGAGCACCCATCGGGTGAATGGAATATGATTGATCTATATTGCCACGGTGACACAAGTATCCACGTGGTCAACGGGCGGGTGATGATGGTTTTATTCCATTCGGCGCAAATGGAAAACGGACAGGCGATTCCGTTAGTAAAAGGTAAAATTCAGATACAATCAGAAGGGGCTGAGGTGTTTTATAGAAATATTACTATTGAAAGGCTCGGATCAATCCCGGAGAATTTGTTGAATTGAGATTTTTGAAGTGGAGGTTTTTCTTTCCAGCAATGACTTTTTTTAAAGGGAACAAACTATCGGGAACGTATTGGCTGTAATACTATTGTAAACTAACGGTAATCAGTAAATGCAATTTTTGTCAATTGATCTCCTACTTTTCGAAATACGTTAGTCAGGTAAAATGATTTTATGAGAACAGTAAATCAATGGCTGGGTGAGTATGGAGAAAGCCACCAAAATGAAACCAATAAAACCATTCACTGGATCTGCGTGCCGGCAATATTCTTTTCAATAACCGGTCTGTTATATTCCTTAAAATTCCCCTGGCAAATTACAGGTGATCTCCAAATGAATGCAGCAATTTTTATAATGGCACTGGCTATAGTTTATTATTTTTTTCTATCAGTTACCCTTGGATCAGGCATGTTATTGTTTGGAATGGTGTGTTTAACTATTTGTTATCTTATTGACTCTTACATTTCAGCTCCACTTTGGCTGGTAAGTCTTTTTATTTTTGTTGCTGCATGGATTGGACAGTTCTACGGCCATAAGGTGGAAGGCAAGAAACCGTCGTTTCTAAAAGACCTTCAGTTTTTGCTGATAGGGCCTATGTGGCTACTGAGTTTTATTTACAAAAAAATTGGTATAAAATATTAATTATCAGAAAGGTTAAAATGCTGGATAATTATTCCAGCCCTGGTTTTGCCAACAGCTTCTGATAATTCTTCCTTCGAAAGTTCTTTTATTTTTTTCACAGATTTAAACCTTTTCAAAAGAGTATCAGCTGTATTCTTACCGATACCCTTTATGTTTTCAAGTTCGTTAACAAAAGTTCCCCTGCTGCGTTGGTTCCTGTGAAAACCAATTCCAAACCTGTGTACCTCATCCCGGATTCTGCGTATCAGCTTCAGACTTTCGCTATCCCACGGCAACTTAATGGATTGCATATCGCCGGGAAAAAATATTTCTTCCTCATTTTTTGCCAAGCCAACAATTGTGGTATTGCCAATAAGATCCAGTTCATGCAAGGCTTCCACCGCTGCATTCAGTTGCCCTTTCCCCCCATCAATTATTATCAATTGAGGAAGCGTAATATTTTCGTTCGCCAGTCGCTTGTACCTGCGGTATACGACTTCTTTCATACTCGCGAAATCATTGATACCCTTCACCGTTTTAATATTATATTTTCTGTACTGGTTTTTATCTGGCGAACCATTTCTAAAATAAACCATAGCAGCTACGGGATAGCTGCCCTGCAAGTTGGAATTATCAAAACATTCGATATGTTCCGGTATTGCCGGAAGATGCAGATCGCGACTGAGCTGCTGCAAAACCGCATTTTTTTCTTTATCTGATTTGCCCTCAAGTTGCAACATTTTTTTTCTTTTCAACTCTTCGATAAAATAATTGACATTCTTTTCAGAAAGCTCCAGCAGCTTTTTTTTATCGCCCGCCTTTGGAACTATCACATTAACGGTTGGTTCAGGGTAGTCGATTTCAAAAGGCACAATTATCTCTCCTGATTCGCTGTTAAAAACTGATCGCAACTGGGCGATGGCAAAGAGTAAAACTTCTGCCGGCGTTTCTTCCAACTTTGGCTCCAATACTATTGTTTTGGTGAGTATGATGGTTCCCTCGCTTACCATTAGATAATTGACATAAGCGATATCGCCATCTTTTAAAATGGAAAAGACATCCACATTTCCGACGTGTTCATTCACCACTTTTGACTTTGCTTTATAATGCTGCAAGTGATCGATTTTTTTCCTGACAAGTTCTGCTTTCTCAAAATCCATCTGGGCAGCATGATCGGCCATTTCTTCCCTGAAGTGCTGGATCACCGGGTTTAAATTTCCTTTCATCAGGTTTTTCAGCTGCGACAAACCTTCTGCATAATCTTCTGCACTTTGGAATCCTTCACAGGGACCTTTACAATTACCAAGGTGGTATTCAAGGCATACCTTAAATTTTCCTTTGTCAATATTTTCTTCGGTAAGGTTGAGTTTGCAGGTTCTTAGTTGAATGTTCTGTTTTATAAAGAGCAACAGTTCCCGCACTTTACCTACCGAGGTAAAAGGCCCCAGGTATTGTGACCCGTCATTTATTTTTGAACGGGTCAAAAAAACGCGGGGAAATGGTTCGTTTTTGACTACGAGGTAAGGATAGGACTTGTCATCCTTCAGGTTGATATTAAATTTGGGCTGAAATTGTTTTATCAGAGAATTTTCCAGCAGGAAGGCATCCTGTTCACTATCCACTATTGTAAACTCGATTCTCGCGATGCGTCGTACCAGTTCGTGTGTTTTATATCCGGTAAAAGTTTTAGTAAAGTAGGAGCTAACCCTTTTTCGTATGCTTTTGGCTTTGCCTACATATATAAGTTCATTTTTATGATCGTAGTATTTGTAAATTCCAGGCTGGTTGGGCAAAGTTTTTAAAATCGACTGTAGTACTTCAGTTGTCATCTCACTATCTTTTATTCTTTTGGAACTTATGGAAGTCTATTCTTCATCAAAATTCCATTGAACTTTTTCTTCTTTTATTACCGGTTGTTTGGTGGTGCCTTCGGTGATCGTCCGTATGCTACACCAGCTACCAACCTTCCAGGTCAATTGCATAATAATGGGCTTTCTGTCGATGCTATCTTCTTTTACCATATACACCCGCTGCACCCTGTTTTTTTGAGGATCAATGTACACGTCCCAATGAGCCAAATTGATTGAATCCGGGAGATTTTCCTTTGCATCGTATGAAAAGGTAAAAGCATTGATCGTCTGGTCGAGGAATGATTTTCCTGTAAAATAAGCTGCCATAGAAGACGAATCGATTTCCGGCCTTAAAAAAGGTAAAGCAAATGTCGCAAATTCTCCTTTTTTTAGCCAGGCAGAATCCTTTTTGATGCCGTCTGAATGAACCTTCAATAGGGTGATTGGCAGGTTTTCAATTTCATTTATCTGCCCATATATAAAGTCTGTTACGGGGAAAAAAGCTACCGGCGCCTCAGCGAGCACTTCAGACGGTTGTTGAACGTGTTCCTGATCATTACAAGAACAAAAACAAGCACTCAGAAAAAAAAATATTAAAGCCCAAGCATTTTTCATCTCTAAAATTACTAATTAAAGGCATGTGGTTTCTAACAAGGAGTAAGTAGTAAAAGTAGTTACTAGAAAAGGAA
>JBDSPQ010000074.1:0-5897 GCA_039930305.1 Ginsengibacter sp.
AATACGCCCGTTACAGAAGCTGTATATTCTCCCAAATTTGTTGGATTGCCATCTTCCGCAATACCTTCTATGCCTTGTCCCCGGTCAGGCTGGCCGTCAGTGAATAGCGGATCATCGCCCTCGTGTATCACCCAGACTCCCGGTGAAACCGGTATATTAAAATCTCCCTTACTCGTATGCAATCCATTAGGCTGGGAAACGTTTTCCAGCGTAATCTTAAAATTATACCCTGACATATGCTTGACCATCACTTTCAAAACCTCGTTTACGGCGGGATAATTAAAATGATCGGTAGTTACTTTACTTATCAACTGCACTACGCCATTTTCAGCAGGGCCGGTATTGGGACCTGGCTGATTGGTAACTGTATTCGGCCCTACTGCCGGCTCTTCATTTATTTCCGTACCTGCGTCCCAAAGATAAACCTGGTCCGTTACCTCGCCTGATATCGGGGCTCCGTTATGATCATACAAGGCTATTCCGTTGCCATCGGGCGCAAAGAATGCATCGTTAGTAGCTGCAAGCATTACAGCAAAAGAAAGATTTTGTCCCTTACCGGCCTTTACCATAAACTCATATTTTTTTCCTGCAGTAATTGCTCCCGGTTTTTCCTGGCCTATTGGTGTATTTATTACTCCGGATCCAAGATACATTTTGGGTGAAGAAACGTTCTCAATTGTTACGGTAAACTTTTTATTATGCGGTGGAGTATGATCATCCTTCTTACAGGATACAAATATCAATGGGAGTCCAAAGAGTGCTAAGAGTAGTTTTTTCATGATTTATCATTTTTTGTTTTAAAATATGGGTTCAACGGATTAGCGGAGTGGCAATTGCAAAGCTGTTGCCTGTATTTTCAGGTATTTTAAAATCGAATGACTGTAAGTGTATGCCATTAAGATTTACACCACAGCAGATTAATCCCCTAATCAACTTACTTTTTAATACGTGCCAAGAGCCTAAAGGGTTTCATCTTTGTAAAATTTTTCCAAATGCTGCAATTTTTATTTGAATACGACCAACTGAATTTTTGGAACATTTTTGCGCAGTAAGATTAAATAGTAACTGCTTAGGAAAGATTTATTTGGATTTTTAATTTGAGTATTTCTTTCTCATAAAATAGTAAATAAGGAATAACGGAATGAAAATTAAATCCAGTAGGTATTCACAAAGATTCTTTCACTATAAATGCAGCCCTTTTAAATTTTTCTTTACTATGCTGTTTCACTACAGTTTAGCTGAAACAAATCTTACTATCATTTCTGCAAAACCCGTAAAAATTTTGCTGTTTGAGTGCAGAGATAATACTTTCGAATCTGACTTAACAGGAAGGCTTCATGGTACGCAAATTGTACACTGTTTAATAAATAAATTGAGTTATGAAAAGTTTTTTAATTTTTACCGTGATCGCCAGTATCGCAATAGTAGTAACCTATTATCTTACCATTGAAGATGTGCTTGAAAAAGACATAATGCCTGTACCCAAAGCACATTTTTGAGGAATACCAATAAAGACATCGTAGCAATTCGGATATTTATTTTCCGACAGAAGAAAGCTCTGCCATCAGCCACAAGGTATAAGCCACCATGGGTGTCCAGTATTCTGAAATTTGCCAACTGCCCGTTCCAATAACCGGCATGTCCTCGTGATCGCCGCCCAGCCCATTCAGAACGGCGCCCGGCAGCACAGGAACATTTGGAAGAAATGATGATCCCGCAAAATGTGCCGGATGATTGTAGCCGGTACCTTCCATCGTAGAACTGTTAAAGGGATTAACGCCGAATATCCAGTCCAATTGTTTTTGTGCGGCAGCTTTCATGCGTGCATCTTTTAAAACAATCCCTGCCTTCAAAAGACCGATACCAGCAGAAGCAATATTGGCATTAACGCCCACCCACCACTCCTGCTCAGGCTGCATGAAATAGCGATACCAATAACTGCCGGTTTTCCGGCTTCCCCCGGGATCTTCACCTTCGTATAATCCAAAAGGAACTATACCAAAACCATTTTTTTTCGAGAAAAGTAAAAGATAATTTTCTGCATAATTCCTTATCATTGACTTCCAGAGATTGGCATCCTTATCATTGGGAAACATACTAACGAGATCGCTCAAACCTATGAAGGCCTGACAGCCATTCCATACATTTTTATATGGTGCATGATTTGAAAGAGATGTATAAAAAAAACCTGATACTTCATTGGAAGGCTTTGCCTGTAAAGCTTTTAACTGCACGGTAATTTCGTGTAACCATGTACGGTACTTTACTTCGTCGGTTGCCCTATACAATTCAATTCCCGCCTGCAGGGCAGCGCCGGCATTACCCGCAGAAGTATCCTTGCCAGATTGCAGGCACCAGTCATAACATTTCAAGGCTGCATCAAGACATTGCCTGGAATATACAGGATCAAGTTTTGAAGTGATACGGGCAACCACAGCCTCTGCTGTAATGAAATTATATTGAGCCATTCGCTCTACAGGCTGTGTCTGGATCACGCGGTCATCGGCATCACCAGCTACCAATGCCAGTTGTTTGGAGAGACCTGCATTCGGCATTACTAATCTTATATCTTTACTACCAATGTCTATTTTGTTATCTGTCCAACGGTTATTGTCTGAATGTTTTTTTAAATCACCGCCAACAAAATCCATTACGTATCCGCCAGGTTCCTGCATCTTCAGGAAATATTGGTTGCCCCAGCGTATTTCTTCCAATATTGCTTTTTTATAAGGTGTGGCTTCCAAATCATATGCCCTCGCTAACCCCATAACCCCATAGATGGTTGCCGAAACCCATTTGCGAAGATCGCTGGCATCGTGCCAGCCACCTGTAACATCCTGGTGTTTCCCATTATCTACACGTATACCATCATCCGTATGACAGGGAGAGAGATAACCTGTAGTGCTTGCGCCGCAACGCTGCAGGGAAAAATAATTAAGGATCATATCCATTTGCTGTTGATAAACTACAGGCGAAATAGTGAAAGGATAGGAACGGAGTGTATCCGCCCGCAGGTAATACCTGCCCTCCCTTTTTACTGCTGTAAAATCCGCTAAGGCATAGGTGCCGAAATCTCCGCGATGTGGAATGAGCATACCCTTATATACAACCTGGCCTGATGGAATTTCGACAACTTCAAAAGCCGTTTCGCTATCCGTTTTTAAAACACAGGTTTTGGGTGAATATGACGTGTAACCGACCTGGTTAGTTAGCAGGTTAATGTTCAGATCCCGGGATAAGCGTTGGGCCGGCAATGTTTGCGCTAAGAAAAAGTGGAGTGCAATTACCATCATTGCACGGCGGGCAATTCCTTTTTGGTAAGCCGGTAATTTTTGAATTGACGGGAATTGGAACCTGGAGGTTTTGAAATATGGCATAGGAATTATTGTAACGTTTAGACAGAAAAATTATGTGTGATCAAGATATTCGAATTATTTTGAAAGCAACCGGTTAAAACGATGGTCTGTAAAATATTTAATCAAAAATGATGGTTTTATTTTTGAAGACAAACACTCTTTCACTACACACCAGTTTCAAGGCATGAGCTAACACATTTTTTTCAATGTTTCGCCCGGCCTGCGCCATTTCTTTAGCGTCGTGTGTATGATCTACGGAGATAATGTCCTGCGCAATGATAGGGCCTTCATCCAGATTTTCGGTAACGAAATGTGCGGTGGCGCCAATAATCTTCACTCCACGTTCATAGGCTTTTTGATAGGGATTAGCGCCAATGAATGCTGGCAAAAAGGAATGGTGAATATTAATGATCCTGTTATAATACTGCTGAACGAATGAAGGAGAAAGAATACGCATGTATTTTGCTAAAACGATAAGGTCAGGCGTAAGACCTGACACGATTTTTCCCATCTCTGCTTCATGATCTTCGCGTGATTTATCCATGTGGTTTGCAAGGAAAAAAGGCACGTCAAACTTTTCGGTTACCTCTTTAAGTATGTCGTAGTTGCTCACAACCCCAACAATATTGGCATACAGGTCATGAAACTTATGCCGCATAAGCAGATCTCCAAGGCAATGGTATTCCCGCGTGGCAAAAATCACTATATTTTTTTTAGTTCGCTCAGACAGCCGGACACCAGCTTTAAGCGGCAGAACGCTTTTTATTTCTTCGAGTATTGTCTCTTTATCAATATGCCCGGATAATTCAGAACGCATAAAAAAATGGCCGGATTTTTTTTCGACAAATTCACCATTACTAATCACATTCAGTGCATGCCCGTAAAGCACTTTTGATACCTTATAAATTAAACCCCTTTCATCCGGGCAGTTGATTAGAAGTATATGTGTGTTGAGCGACTCCATAATATGCTAAAGTAAATCGATTTTTTAAGGGAAAGGTGAAGCGACCGGGAGCTTTTTGCTTGTGCATTGAATTCATAAGTCCCCAACAGCTACGTCTCTATCGAATTTGCGTTTAACCTGATTTCAACAATTCCATCAGCAAGGCTTTAGCAGCCATGATCATTTTATATTTGTAAATTTGACCAAAGTCTGCGGACATGCAGCCGGGATCTGAAAGATTTATGCAATGTCTTTCAATTCTAAATATCTTTTTTCTTCCCTATGTAGTCACTTTGGCTAAACACCCTGCAGTGGAACAAAAAATTCGAGGTATGAAATCAACTTCAAGAAAAGTATTATTATTTATTTTGTTGGCAGCATTTACTGCCTCGTCGATGGCTCAAACGCGGGATGATGTAAATCGTGCTGCATCAAAACCCAAAGACACTTCTGCCCCGAAGAAGCCAAGGTATATAAATGTTGATACAACAAAGCCGGTGCCTGTTGAAACTAAAACATTGGTAAGATCTGTACTTAGGCTAAAAAATATTTATACCAATCCCGATGCCCTGGCCATATGCAGAATTTTGAATCCTGACATCTACCAGCACGATAGTACGCTTAGCGATCATACCATCATTCTCCCAAACCTCCCCGATCCTCCTTCAGAAATCCGTCGCTCAGTCAAGGATAATTTTAAGTCAGAATTAAGATCAAACCCGGAAGTAAACAGGATATATGGCCTTGCCGCAATAAAATTTGATACCCTAGCCAATCTTTTCAGCGTTACAGAATTTGCTCCGGCGGGAGAGGATACCGGTAACGTGTACCTGAAAATAAAAAAATTTCTGCCTCCTTTGGCAAATCTTGTGAAGCAGTCGGCAGACAATACCCGGCGAACGAGTCAAAAAACGGTCAATACACTTTCAACGGAAGTGGATGCCTTAAATAAAATGTTACAGGAGTCTATTGTAAGGGATCAGGTATCACTGGAAGAAATTCATAGGATTTATTCCCTTATGGCGGATATCAACATATTGACATACCTTATAAATGACCGGAAGTCGAAAATTGATTCACTGGCTTCAGCCAACCCCTACCCTAATAATAATATTTACCTCGCTGCCTCATATTCGGTCCCGGGACAGCAAATGCCGGCAGAGTCTGGCGATGACGATCCACAAAAATTCAACATTTATGTTTTTCGAAAAAGCATCCTGGAAACGACCGGAGAAAGGAACCCCGAAATGGATCTTTACACAGTTTCGTACGTAATTCCTGCCCTGGAAAACGATCCCATATACTGGAGCACGATTCCCAAGATGGCTTCAACTACCACTGCGAGCTTTGCACCCGCCAGGTTCAAGTTCTCCATAAAAGACAACCGAACCGCGAAAATTTATACCGTCACAGCTGATCTTTTTGATGCAGAAAAAGACCCCAATGAGAGGTGGACACTTATGGATCTCATTAATCCACACCCCGTTTACCGGTTGATGTTTTTAATTCCATAATTAAATAAAAAGAACATCGTAATTATGGCAATAAACATATTTATCAGCTATCGGAAGGATGACAGCAAATGGAATACACAAATT
>JBDSPQ010000075.1:0-2685 GCA_039930305.1 Ginsengibacter sp.
GTGAGAAAAAACAGCACCCGACATGACAAAGAAAAATCCTGCATAAGCCCATTCTTTTACCAATGGAAATTTAGGAATAAGTATGGCTCCAACGCCTAAAAATTTCCAAACCGCCAGTAGGGTCATAAGGTAGATGGGATAGCCCAAATGCGCAAACATTGCCGCTTCATCTTTTAATTTTAATAACTGTACGATGCCGGTTGATACCATTCCCAACGAAAGCCAGATGGTAGCGATCCAATAGATGATCTTATTTCTCTTTGTCATGCCAGGTTATTTATTTTGCTTACAATATCTTGTATTCGGTTGTGGGCCATATTGATTCCCTGGGCAAATGGAAGCTGCAACATTTGATCTCTCAGCGCTGTTGATTTGTAAACTACATGCATGCTGAGTTGGCTGGTATCCGCGGTGAGTTCTTCAAATCCTAGAAACTCAAGCTGAACACCAAAAGGAGTATTCTCCATTTCGAATGTTCGCGTGATTTTTTGGTTTGGCAAAAACTCGTGGATGGTACCATTAAACGCATGTACGTTTCCTTTGGGGTCGGTCGTTTCAAACTGGTAGCTCCCATGGTTTTTATTTTCTAGTTTCAGTACTTTCGTTCCCATCCATTGCTCAACAATCCCGGGCTCTGCATACGCTTTAAAAAGCAGTTCCAACGGCAAATCAAATTCTCTTGTAATCAGCAATTCCTGTTTGCCCTCTTCGGCATGGATCTTTGTTTTCCGTTCCATGATTTTATTTTTTTGATTTATATTTTTTCATGATGTTTTCCAGTTTATTAAACCTGTTATCCCACATATTGCGAAACGGCTCAATAAAATCGGCGACCTCTTTCATTTTTTTTGCGTTGATATGATAAGAAATTTCCCTGCCACTTTGCTCCTGTTCCAGCAGCTCACATTCTGTGAGTATTTGCAAGTGTTTTGAAACCGTTGGCCTGGCGGTGTCGAAGTTGGTGGCTATGGAGCCCGCTGTCATGGATTGAGAAGCAACCAATAGCAGTATGGCCCTTCTTGTCGGGTCTGCTATGGCTTGAAAAACGTCTCGTCTTAAATTCATTACGTAGCTATTTGACTACAAATATATGTGTAGCTATTTAACTACGCAATTTTTTCGCAAATTTTTTGTAAGAAAATTTGACGTGCCCATGCATCTAAAGGCTTCTGCATTTTTTGTTGAGCTCGTGAACCATGTTGCAGAACACCTGCCCGGAAAGAAAGATATAATTTTGAGGAATTATATTTTTAATTTCCAGCTGAATTGAATCATAAAATGATATTTTCGGTTTAGAAGAAGTACATTTTCCAATAATTAAATCTCAGTAAATGAAATCTTATAAACTGAAGTGGGTTGTTTTTACTATTGTATTGCTTGGCGGTTACAATGTGCAGGCGCAGGAATTGAGGCATGTGCAGGCGCATACCACTGATGGCATTGTGGAAGGTATAGTAAGTGCAGATAATAAGGTACGGACCTTCAAAGGAATTCCCTATGCGGCTCCACCGGTCGGAGCTTTACGTTGGAAAGCGCCTCAGCCAGTTCAGCCATGGACGGGCGTTCTCACCACTATTGAGTACCCTAAGCGCGCTATGCAAGGCCGTATTTATGATGATATGGTTTTCCATGATGAAGGGCCCGATGAAGATTGTCTTTACCTGAATTTATGGATGCCTGAAAATCATCCTGAGCAGGAAAAGCTGCCGGTGATGGTTTGGATACATGGCGGCGGTTTTATTGCCGGTGCTTCTTCAGAGCCACGACAGGATGCAGGAAATTTGTCAAAAAAAGGTGTGCTGATTGTAAGCTTAAATTATCGCCTCGGAATATTTGGATTCTTCGCACACCCGGCATTAACCAAAGAATCAGGACATGATGCCTCAGGCAACTATGGGCTGCTGGACCAGGTAGCTGCTTTGCAATGGGTAAAAAATAATATTGCCGCTTTCGGTGGCGACCCGGAGAACGTGACCATTTTTGGGGAATCCGCCGGTTCCTTTTCTGTAAGTGCCCTGATGGCTTCGCCTTTGGCAAAGGGACTATTCAAAAGGGCGATTGGTGAGAGCGGTGCGCTTTTGGGAACCAGGCAGCCTCCGAAGAAACGCTCACAAACCGAAGAGGAAGGCGTAATGTTTGCGGATTCTGCATTTGGCACCTCTTCCCTTGAAGCGCTTCGGGCTTTGCCTGCCCAGCAATTGCTGGAAGCGGCATTAAAGAAACCCAATAATTTTTTCAGGCCAAATATTGATGGGTATTTTTTGCCGTCAGATTGTAAATCAATTTATGAATCCGGGAAACAGGCACCCGTTCCGCTTTTAGCAGGGTGGAATAAAGATGAAGGTGATTACAGGGGTTTTTTCGGAAAAGAAGAACCAACAAAAGAGAATTATCTAAACCTTGTTAAGAAAAAATTTGGGAGCAAGGCAGCAACATTTGTAAAGCTTTACCCTGCTGCGACAGATGCCCAGGCAAAAAGGTCTGCGCAGGATTACCAGGGCGACATGTTCATAGGGTATTCTACCTGGAAGTGGCTGGAGATGCAGGTTGAAACTGGTGAATCTCCTGTTTACAGGTATAAATTCGAGCAGGCACTTCCGTTACCTGCAGATGCAAAGCCTGGTACTGAGCCAAGAGTGCCGCATGCTTCAGAAATTGAGTATGTATTCACCGTTCTTTTCTCGA
>JBDSPQ010000076.1:0-4188 GCA_039930305.1 Ginsengibacter sp.
AAGCGAAATATGGACAAGCATTATTTTATAAAATTGTTGCGCAAATACTTAAATGGTCATTCTACAAAGGAAGAGCAGCAGTATGTAGAAAAATATTACAGCTTGTTTCAAAATGAACCTGGCATACCGGACATACTTGGTATTGAAGAAAGAAAAGAGTTAAAAAACGATATAAAGGACAAAGTCTGGAGCAATATTGCCCTGAAGGAGCAGCCGGTTAAAAAAATAAAAATCTTAAATAATAATTACCTCAGGGCTGCCGCTGCTATCCTGGTTTTACTATTTATCTCAAGTTTATTTTTTCTTAAAAGCGGAACACCAGAGAAACAAGTTGCCGTTACCCCGACAGCTCCTGCACCGGAACATAAGCAAAACCGTATTATTTTTTTACCGGATGGAAGCTCGGTTATTTTAAGCCCTGGGAGCAAGCTAAATTATCCTTCATCATTCGATGACATGTTAAAACGCGAAGTTTACCTGGAAGGACAAGCCTTTTTTGATATTAAGCACAATGCATCCCGGCCCTTTATAGTGCACACAGGAAAGATAGAAACAAGGGTATTGGGTACCGCTTTCAATATAAAAGCAATACCCGGAGAATCGGAGATCACGGTGACGGTGAAACGCGGTAAAGTAAAAGTTAGCGACCAGGATAAAACGTTAGGAATAATCGTTCCCGATCAACAGATAGTTTATAACAAAGTGAAAGTAAAGTCGGACGTAAAAGTAGTTCCGGACGAGAATTACCTGGTTTGGAAGGAAGAAGACTTATTGGTAGACAATCTTACGATTGCTGAGGCAGCAAGACTATTGGAAGATAAATACAAAGTGACGATAAAAATAGCCGAGCCGTCAATTGGTTCACAAAGATTTACAGCAAGCTTCGCGAAAAATGAAAGTTTTGAACATGCCTTAAAAAGCATATGCCTCTTTAATGAGGTTACCTATAAATACGATTCGACTGATTCCACTGCGATTATTTTTAATAGATAGAATTTTAAACGATAAATCAAATGTATATGAGCACACTACACAATTTCCAAAAACGAAGGCGGGAGAGTATCAATTTCATAGAGGCAGTTCACAAAAAAAGCCTCTGAAAATTTCCAGAGGCTTTGTCATATTCCGACGCCAATCGGCGTATGGCAGGTTCTAAATTAATTCCGTGTAAACACGGTTCCTTTTCAACTTAAAACATAACAAAATTATGACTCTTTTTTTGATATCTGAAGGTTTTCAGATTTGCCAAAAACTAAGTAAGAAACCAAGGTTTGTCTTTAAAAAATCGCTTATAAAAAAGATTATGAGAATAGGAATAGTGTCTATCATTCTATTCATGACGGCGTCCATGCAGTTGCTATTTGCATACGATTTAAAAAGCCAGACAATCGATAAGGTTCAAATAAATTTGGGCCTTAATAACGAGACGTTGGTTGGGGCATTCAAAAAAATCGAATCTCAGAGTCCCTTTCATTTTATGTACCGCAAGGAAGAAGTGAAACAAATTCAAAATCTTAATCTTCCAGCCAGTCAAAAAAGTGTAGAAGAATTTTTGAAAATTTTACTTGCCAATACATCGCTTACTTACCGGCAAGTCAATGACCAGATTTTGATTATGCCGTCGAAAGCTTCTGCAAATGTTTCAGCGCCTGATAAGCTTTTTGAAGTATCTAAAGTAAAAGAAGTATCTAAAGTAAAAGCTATAAGCGGGACAATTACGAATGCAAGAGGCGAACCCCTGGCTGGAGTAAGCATTACAATTAAAGGAACAAATATTGGCACTTCCAGCAACGCAAGCGGAAATTATTCAATAAACGCAGATGAAAACAATATTCTTGTTTTCTCCTATGTTGGTTTCAATACCCAGGAAATAACGGTAGCTGCACAAAATACTATTAACGTTCGGCTGCAGGAAGAATCTACCGCTTTGAATGAAGTAGTAGTTACTGCGCTTGGCATCAAAAAAGAAAAACGGGCGTTAACTTATGCCGTGTCAGAAGTCGGAGGTGAAGACCTTACAAAAGCAAGGGAACTCAACCTGGGCAATGCTTTGTCAGGCAGGGTAGCCGGCGTCACCGCATCAGGTACTTCCGGAGGGCCTGCGGCTTCCAGCAGGGTGATTATCAGGGGAAATGGTTCACTTAACGGAGACAACCAACCACTGTATGTGATCAATGGGATTCCAATTACTAATACTAATACAGCATCCGCCGGCACTTATGGCGGTATCGACAGGGGCGACGGTTTATCCAGCCTTAACCCAGATGATATCGAAACAGTGACTGTGTTGAAAGGAGGAACCGCTGCAGCCTTATATGGTTCGAGAGCTGCTAATGGTGTTATCCTTATTACGACCAAATCAGGTAAGATGCAGAAAGGAATAGGCATTCAGTTTAATTCAAATTATACAAACGAAAAAGCGATTGACTTGCTGGATTGGCAATATCAATATGGCTCTGGTGCCGGGGGAGTTGCGCCTACTTCTCAAGGCGAGGCTGTTGCTTTTGGAAGAACTTCATGGGGTGCAAAGCTGGATGGATCGCAGGTAATTCAGCCGGACGGAGAAATGCACTCATATACAGCCCAGGAAAATAATGTTGAAAATTTTTATCAAACAGGCTCCACTTTTGCTAACACGATAGCTTTTAACGGTGGAAATGAAATTGCCAATTTCCGGTTTTCTGCTTCCAATATGGACAACAAAGGAATTGTACCTAACAATTCATTCAACCGGAAAACATTCAACTTAAGCATGAACGCTAATCTTGCAAAAAAACTGGTCTTCGAAGGTAATGCCCAATATTCCACGGAGGAAGTGAAGAACAGGACTTACCTCGCAGACTTTCAGCTAAACCCAAATGCCGGCGCTCAATTGATCGCAACCAATATAGATGTTCGCAGCTTAGATCCCGGCTACTTGCCAAACGGTAACGAAATGCCGTGGAGTGATTACATCTATGCCACCAATCCATATTTCGCCGTAAACAAAATAAAGAACGGGGATAACCGCAAGCGATTTATTGGATCATTCACCACCAGGTACAATATAACAGAATCATTTTATGCCCGCGCAAGATTTGGGATCGACCAGGTAAATTTAGACGGCTACGCCATTCAGCCCACCGGGACAGCTTTTAATAACCGAGGACAAATCAACACAGATAAAAGTTTGCAGGTTGAAACAAATCTTGAAGGTTCTTTCGGTTACAATAAAGACTTTGGAAATTTCTCTGTGAATATTTTCGCGGGTGGAAATCAAATGCGGAGCACGTTCGACGGCATTAATCTTTCCAGCGGCCAGCTGAATCTCCCTTTTCAATATTTTATTGGAAACGGTAGCAGCCAGACCTTCGGTCAAAATTTTAGTGAATTAGGAATCAATTCTCTCTTTGCTTCCGCAGATATTGATTTCAAAAAATACCTTTACCTCACGGTTAGTGGAAGGAACGACTGGTTCTCTACCCTTGACAAAAGCAAAAACAATTTATTTTATCCATCAGTTGGTTTAAGCTTCGTAGCATCGGATGCATGGAACAATAAACCTGTCTGGATGGATTATGCAAAAGTACGTGCATCCTGGGCGCAGGTAGGGGGAGGAGCTCCCAGCCCTTATGCCATCTCTCAAACTTACAGTGCGCAATCAATTCCTTATTTTGGTCAGTCACTCATGACGGTGACCAGCGCAACCATACCATCGCTGCTCACGCCATATACTTCTACTACGAAGGAAGCAGGTATCGAACTGCGTACATTCAGGAATCGTTTAGGCCTCGACGTTACGGTTTACGACAGAACAACAACTAACGACATTGTGAATGCTGCTATTCCTCCGTCCAGCGGTTACAATAATGTGGCCCTGAATGTCGGTAAAATTCAAAACCGCGGAATTGAGGTAATGCTGTCCGGCACACCTGTAAAAGCAAAGACTGGTTTTAAATGGGATGTTGCCCTCAACCTGGCATACAATAAAAATGATGTTATAAAAATTGCTGAAGGCCTGACTGCACTACAACTACCGGGCGCTGTCACCAGAACTTTGAATGGATGGATCTATCACTTCGAAGGACAACCATTTGGCATGATCGCAGGCTTCAAACAAAAAACAGATGATAAAGGTCAGCTTGTATTCAACAGCAGCAGTAGTCTGCCGATAGCAGGTCCTTTGGTTACCCTGGGGCGTGGTGTACC
>JBDSPQ010000077.1:0-4978 GCA_039930305.1 Ginsengibacter sp.
TATTAATAAATAAGCCTTTTAACCCAGAATTCAAATCAAGGAATTTTTTAGATTGAACCCGAAGATATAATTTCTACTGCTTACTTATCAGGGAAACTCCGTGGAACAGGGAAATACCGGGCGCTTACTAAAATGTCTGAGCCTACTGTTGTAGTATTGTGCAGTGCGTCTTTGGTTATTTCTACAAGATGCCAATCAAAACTTGTAGCATATGGAGCACCGATTTCCAGGTTAATATTTCTAAAGTCACTGGAAATGAATGTCCAATTTACCGGATGATGTGTATTTACTTCATCTATATATTCACCGGTACCGTCTGTATTAAACGTAAAATGTATATAATCATAATGAACCCCGGTATTGTTTTCACCATTCCTTTGATAATGAGAATTTGAACCCTGGATACTTCTATAAACTTCATCCAGTTCCCACTGATTCTTCACGAGAGTTTCTGTTTTGGTTAATTGAGTTTCAGGTGTTGGCTCGGGAGCTTTTTCTTTTTGGCAAGAGACAAATAAGGCGGATGCAAGAATCAAAAAAGAAAAGTCACGGGCAATTTTTGAGAGTTTGGTGTTAGTCATAAATGCAGCTTAAAGTTTATATAAATTAGCGGCAAATATAATACGTGTTTTGACAGAATCAAATACTCTATTTCTTATAAATCTCCACCTCGGGGACAGGAAAAATGAAACCAATCCCTTTGTCAATGGCTTCTTTTTCCCGCTTTAAAAATTCTTCTTTAAAATGCCATGGCAGCACGAGATAGTAATCAGGGTTCATGGCGCGGCTTTCGGCTTCGCTGATAATAGGGATGTTCGTGCCAAGGGTGCTCGCCCCATATTTATCAGGATTACGCTCTGCAGCATAATCAATAAGGGAATGATCAAGATGACACCATTGCAAAATGGTATTGCCTTTTGTAGATGCGCCATATATATGTATCACCTTACCCTGTCTTTTTAAACCTGATATGGTTTCATGCAGTTCATCGCGGAGGATTTCTATTTTATGCTGGAAGGCTTCGTACGGTTTATCGGTATCCAGTTCCATATCAAATTCTTTCTGGCGCACTTCATTAATTAGCTCATAATTCTCCTTTTCGTCATGGCTATTGTTTTCAACATGCGTGGCGTAGCAACGGATGCTTCCACCATTTATGTCATTAAAAGCAATTTTGAAAATCTTCATCCCGGCCATGTCGACGATCTTTTCGAGTACTGCGAGACTATAGAATTCCAGGTGCTCATGGCAAAGGGTATCGTAACTGTTCAGCTTAAGCATGCCCGGCATATAGCTCATTTCAAAAACCCAGATTCCCTTGGGCGCCAGGAATCTTTTAATACCCTCTACAAATTTTACCGGGTTTTCAAGGTCGTAGAACATTGCTATGGAAGTGATGATATCCAGTCGTTTGCCCTCAAGTATCTTAAATAATTCTTCCGATGGAAAAATGTCCTGAACCACCGTTGCGTCTTTTACTTCCTGGGCTACATCACTGGGGTCGCAACCATATTTTATAAATACCGGCGGATAATATCCGAGCAGCGTACCGTCGTTGCAACCGATGTCCAATACCAGTGCATGCTTCTTCTTGATGATCTCAGTAACTGAGGTCACAATCTCTTTAAGATGGTTTTTCATGGTATCGTTTGTGCCGGAGCGATACCAATAGGCATCGTACAAAATCTCGGGAGGCACGGAGTGCAGCATTTGTAAAAGTCCGCAGGCATTCTCATCTTCTTCTGGATTACAGCGAACGAGGGTGCAATCAATTTTCCGGGTAGACGGCATTTCCTTTCCCGGTTTTATAAAAGAGCCCTGTAAATATTGCGGCCCGAGGTCAATCACTTTCTTCAGTGATGATGAACCGCAGACGCGGCACGTTGTTCTTTTGCGTATGTGCATTTAGTTAAGATTTCTTATAGCTTGATCATGCCGGCAAACCGATTGTTGATGGCATCGATACATTTATTCCGCTCCAGGTTTAGCAGGGCCAGTTTTTTTACCACTTTGTCTTTTTCGTCTGCAGGCACTTTTTCAAACTCGTACACTTTTTCCTGCTCGTGCCATAGCTGGCAATTTACATCTGCTAATTGATAAAATATTTCGCCAATATTGCCAAACACCTCCTTGACCGTATTCCCTTCTTTCCTGAAAACTTTGTTCGAGTCAAATTGCAATTTACCCCGGGGAATATGTCCTTTTACGGCATCTTTCACATACGCATCAATTTCCTCCTGCAACTCCATGGCCTGTTTGCCCAGGCTTTCAAGCCTGCCTGCGTCTTCCGTATGAAATTGTTTCAGCTTTACAATCGTCAGTTTGTCGCAAAGCATTCCCAGCGTTTCCGCCATAATAATTTATTTAAAAAAGAATTAAATCAATTGCATTAATGACTGATACTTTTAAAGGCTGTTTTTTCCGTACCGAGCATGCCGAGGAAAAGGTCGAGCCCTTTTCGTTTCTCCTCATCCAGGTGGTAGCTTATATAACTCGTATAATATTTATAAATGTTGAATACCTCAAGCTGGTTTTTTTCGGCAACTTCCGTAAGATTGGCCAGGCCGAAGCCGTTTACTTCATTGAAGCTTTTGACGAATGTGGCATCAAATTTCTTATTAGCGATCCACGCGGCAAACACGAACGGCAGGCCGGTAAACTTTTTCCACTCCAGGCCCAGGTCGTAAATGTAGGGAGATTTCTTGCGCTGGTATAAGGCCCGGTCTCCTATAACGAGTGCCGCAGTTTTTCCGGAAATCCGGTCCTGGTAACCATTCGATGTATCTTCAAATACGGGATCTATTTTCCAGAATTTTTTCGCCAGGATCTTTATCAGTTCAACAGACGTCCTGCTTTGATAGTCCAGCATTATTTTTTCAATGCTGTCCAACGGTACATCGCTGAACAAACATACACTGGCCACCTCACCATCGCAGCTAATGCAATAATCAGAAATGATCTCATATTGTTTCAACTCTGGTAATATTGCCACGGGTACCAGTCCAAGGTCGATTTTATTTTCCAGCAACATTTGTGCAATGCCTGACGGGTAATCGATGATGAGCTCAACATCATCTTTCATCAATCCTTTTTCAAAACCATATATCAACGGTTTTGTATTCAGATAACTCACGGCCCCAACCCTTATTTTTGTTTGCAAAGCGATTCCTTTAATTTTGGCGCAAATTTAATGCAATGCAAATGAATCCCATACCGGTACTGTTGCATTAATTCAATCTATTAACATGCAATTACAAAGTCTTACTGCTATCTCCCCGATTGATGGCCGGTACCGGGATAAAGTGGAACACCTGGACGCTTACTTTTCAGAATTTGCCCTGGTAAAATACCGGGTGGAAGTGGAAGTAGCTTATTTTCTTTTCCTGGCTGAACAGAAGCTTTTTAAGATTTCGCCGGCTGTCAAAAAAAAGTGGCAGGGAATAGTTGCTGACTTTTCGTTGGAAGATGCTGAAAAAATAAAGCAAACCGAACTTATAACGAACCATGATGTAAAAGCCGTTGAATATTTTTTAAAGGAAAAATTGATCGGCTTTGGGGGCGAAGATCTGCAGGAGTGGATCCATTTTGGCCTGACATCGCAGGATATAAACAATACGGCTATCCCACGCCTGTGGAAGGATGCTATCGAGTATGAATACCTGCCGGGCATTATCAACCTGCAGCACGAATTGCAAGACATGGCGTTGTCCTGGAAAAAAGTAACACTTCTTGCAAGGACCCATGGTCAGCCTGCGTCGCCTACCACATTAGGAAAAGAAATTATGGTATTTGTAGAAAGATTAGAAAACCAGGTGCAGCTTTTTAGCTTTATTCCTTTTACCGGAAAATTTGGCGGAGCTACCGGAAACTTCAATGCTCATTATGCAGCCTACCCGAAAAAAAACTGGCATGGGTTGGCGGATAAATTTTTGCAGGATAAACTTGCATTGCAGCGGCAGCAGTATACTACGCAGATAGAACATTACGATTTGCTGGCGGCCCATTTCGATAATATAAAGCGCATTAACACGATACTGCTCGACCTTTGCCGGGACATGTGGACTTATGTAAGTATGGATTATTTTAAACAGAAAATTAGAAAGAACGAAACCGGTAGCAGTGCCATGCCGCACAAAGTAAATCCAATTGATTTTGAAAACGCCGAAGGAAACCTGGGAATCGCCAATGCACTGCTGGAGCACCTTTCAGCTAAACTCCCGGTTTCAAGATTACAACGCGACCTTACGGACTCCACTGTTATCCGAAATATCGGAGTTCCAATAGCCCATACAATGCTGGCTTTTAGTTCAATTGAAAAGGGCTTAAAAAAACTTATACTGAATGAAGAAAAGATAAACGCTGATCTGGAAGATAATTGGGCCGTGGTGACCGAAGCCATCCAAACCATTTTGCGTCGTGAAAAATATCCTAAGCCTTACGAAGCGCTAAAAGACCTGAGCCGGAATAATAATAAGATGACAAAGGAGGTGCTACATAAATTCATAGACACGCTAAAAATAAATACCTCGGTAAAAAAGGAACTCAAAAAAATAAGCCCGGTAAATTATACAGGCGTTTGCAATTTTTGAACAAGGTAAATGCAGTGTCAATGATGTCCTGCATTAGAAGCTGTTTATCAATTCAGCTATTGTCAACTCATCCTCTCGTGCAGATCAAACACGTCTAACTCTTCACCATCTTCGATGAACCGTTCGCCAGGTAAAAACCCGCAACGGCGAAGTACATTTTTGGAATTCTCATTGAGCGAGCCGGTTACGGCGTATATTGATGAATAGTCTTTCGATTTAAATATCCACTTTATGCTTTCTTTTACAACCTCCGTGGCATATCCTTTTTTCCAATGGTTTTTTTTCAATGAATAACCGATTTCTACCTGGCTGCTCATCGTTCTTTTTTTAAAAAGCAACAACCCTACAAAATGATCGCTCGCCTTTTCCATTATGAAATAACGGCCAAA
>JBDSPQ010000078.1:0-7160 GCA_039930305.1 Ginsengibacter sp.
AAATAATTTCTCACTTCATTTCGTTTGTTAAACTAATGATAACTATGTTTGAGCGCTTTTTCCGATAGGCTTTTAATATGGTACATTTGTCCGCACTCTTAATATTTACTACATGAGTATAGGTTTACTTCTCTTTATTATTGCATTCATTCTTTGGCACATCGGCCTGTATGGCATGTTTAGAAAAGCCGGTATTGCGCCATGGAAAGCGTTGATTCCACTATATAATACCTGGTGCATGGTGGAGAAGATGCAGCTACATAAAATTTGGTTTTTCCTACAGTTGATACCCGTCGCCGGACAATTCATTACCATTTGGATCTGTATAAAATTTGTTGAACATTTTGGGCGTTTTGGCTTTTTACATCATGCCGCAACGGTTTTTATTCCATTTATATATTTTCCTTACCTGGGCTTCTCTGATAATGAACGTTATGCAGGGATACCCGTGGTGAAAAATTATAAAAAGGGCGCGGTACGGGAATGGATAGACGCTGCGGCATTTGCGATAGTTGCCGCCACACTTATAAGAACATTTGTTTTTGAAGCATACACAATCCCGACGCCGTCTATGGAGAAAACCTTGCTGGTAAATGACTTTCTGTTTGTAAGTAAATTTAGTTATGGGCCGCGCATTCCAAATACTCCAATTGCCATGCCCTTTGTACATCATACTATACCTGGGGTAAATACAAAATCTTATGTAGAATGGATTCATATTCCCTATACCCGGTGGTTTGCCAGTCCCGTACAGAGAAACGATGTGGTCGTTTTCAACTTCCCGGTAAACGACACATTGATTAATGATGAAATTAACTACGGCTCGCGGGTAACTTATTACCAGGAGATCCAGCGGCGCATGATCATGGAACATATTTCAGAAGACGAAGCCCGCAACAGGGTACAAGATCAGTTTGGAGATATGATCGTAACGCGACCTGTAGATAAACGCGAAAATTTTATTAAAAGATGTGTAGCCATTGCGGGGGATACACTCCAGATCAAAAACAGGACTCTTTATATTAATAGTGTCGCGCAGCCTTTTCCACCTTTTCATGAGTTCAAGTATACGGTTACCACCACAGGAACGCTTGATCCCGATCAATTGAACGGCATGGGCATCCAGGACAATATGGATGATATGAATAAAAACCAGGTGACCCAGATTTCCAATACGCAATATGAAATTAGCCTGACTGATGGCGAAGTTGCCTCTCTAAAAATGATGCCTGGAGTCACAAGGATTGAGCCCGTCATCCATTCCAATGATGAAAGTATTATTCTCTTTCCTTACGTAGCGTCTTATGGATGGAGCGAAGACAATTATGGCCCTATGTGGATTCCGAAGAAGGGAGCCACCATTCAGCTGACTCCCGACAATGTAGTTCGTTACAAGAGATGCATACAAGTGTACGAGGCAAATAAATTTGAAGAGAGAGCCGGCCGTTATTTTATCAACGACCAGCCGGCAAACCAGTACACTTTTAAAATGAATTATTATTGGCTCATGGGAGATAACCGTCACAATTCATTAGACAGTCGCTTTTGGGGATTTGTGCCTGAAGATCATGTCGTCGGAAAGGCATCTCTTATCTGGTTTAGCTATGATGATGGCCCACGTTGGAACAGGATTTTTCAAACAATTCAGTAAAAATTAATTCGGCCGCTTATTAGTGAATCCTGTCTCCACGAATAGTAATTTGTGACATTACCTGGCTTTCGTATGTCAGCCATTCTTTCCATCTGTTTCTTACTGTAGCTTTTTCTAAATAGAATTCCGCGAGATTTATAAATAGTGTATAGTGGCCCGCCTCACTTTCCATAAACCGGCGGTAGAAGTTGCGCATATAGTCATCCGTTAGTCCCTCACTTAATCTCTTGAATCTTTCGCAACTTCGCGCTTCGATCAACGCCATAGTAAGGAGCTGATCTAAAAATCTTTCTTGCGGATTGCCACCTTTTTTTTGAAACTCAAGAAGTCTATTTACATAATCATCTTTCCGCTGTTTACCTAAAGGCAGGTTTCTTTTTCTTAACTCAGTCACCACTTGCCGGAAATGTCCCCATTCCTCAGTAACGATCGGAGAAAGCTCATTTACCAGCTCGTCTTTGTCATTATATTTTTGAATAAGGGAAATGCAGCTATTGGCCGCCTTCTGCTCACACCAGGCATGATCCGTGAGAATTTCTTCTAAAGACACTGCAGCAAGATCTACCCATCTCGGATCCGTAACCAGGTGTAATCCTAATATTTTTTTTGTGTCCTCAGATAATATTTCCATTCTTCAAAATTAAAGTAAAAAGTACCGCAAGACGTACCCCGCATCGAATAGCTATCTTCCTTAGCTTTGGCAGATGAACGAATATTTTTTACAGAAAAAATTAGAAGAGAGAAAAGATCACAATGCTTTACGTATGCTGAAAGTCAATGACGGAAAAATCGATTTTTGCAGCAATGATTATCTCGGCATCGTAAAGAATAAATTGTTAGAAACACATATTTCCAAATCTCCTGCGCATGGCAGTACAGGCTCACGGCTTTTGTCTGGAAATTACCCGTTAATAGAAAAGGCAGAGAAGGATATAGCGGATTTTCATAATGCTGAGGCGGGGCTAATTTTTAATTCAGGTTATGATGCCAATCTTGGACTAATAGCATCAGTTGCAAAAAAAGGTGATGTCATCATCTATGATCAGCTCAGCCATGCGTCCATTCGCGACGGTTGTCGTTTGTCTTTTGCTGAGTCATTTTCGTTCGCGCACAACGACATCACAGACCTAACCAGAAAACTAGATACAGTAAAAACCAGCGGTAATATTTTTGTAATTACAGAATCCGTTTTTTCTATGGATGGTGATATGGCCCCCCTGGTCGAAATCGCTGCATGCTGCGAAAAATATAACGTATTGCTGATTGTAGATGAAGCGCATGCTACGGGCGTAATAGGGGGGAGCGGGGAGGGGTTGGCAGGATCGTTGACTATTGAAAAAAAATGTTTCGCACGCATTCATACATTTGGAAAAGCCGTGGGTGCTCATGGTGCTATCGTATTGGGCTCTGGAAAATTGAAGACATTTCTTATCAATTTTGCCAGGCCTTTCATCTACAGCACAGCTTTGCCGCCAGCGACAATAAGCGGTATTGTTGCGTCCTATCAGCTGATGCCATCTTTACATCAGGAACGAAAACGTTTAAACGATCTTATAGCACAGTTCCATCAAAGCAATGCCAATCGTCGCTACATGAAGAGTGATACACCCATACAAGGAGTCATTATTCCCGGAAACAAGAACGTAAGGCAGGCTGCCTCGCTCCTGCAGGAAAACAATTTCGACGTAAGACCTATATTGTATCCGACGGTACCCGAAGGCAAAGAAAGATTAAGAATTGTCTTACATTCATTCAATAGTACTGCAGAGGTGGCGCAGCTGCTGGATATTTTAAAAGACTGCTGATTTCGTTTTCATGCTCTTTTGCCCCTGTCATTCTTTTTAGTATTTTACATTGTAAAGGTTTTTATGAAGATTGTTCCGTTGTTACTTTTTAGTGTGCTTACAGTAGCCCTGGTTATTATATTAAATTCTACTTTACTTCTCCCGGCTCCTCTCGGTAAACTACTGGCTCCGCAGAGCGGCATCTGGCAAAATGCAGATCCGGCAGATAAAAATTATTCGCAGAACCTTTCTTTTTCCGGGTTAGAAGGATCCGTAAATGTTTATTTTGATGACCGGCTTGTACCGCACGTTTTTGCTGAAAGAGAAAATGATGCTTATTTCGTCCAGGGATATCTGCATGCACGATTCAGGCTTTGGCAAATGGAATTCCAAACCTATGCGGCTGCAGGCAGATTGAGCGAGCTGGTAGGTAATAAGGCACTTAGTTTTGATCGTGATAAACGAAGGCTGGGGATGGTGTTTGCCGCAGAAAATTCTCTGAAAGAAGTTGAAAAAGATGCCGCTACATTAGCAGAATGTAACCAATATACCGCAGGTGTGAATGCATACATATCATCGTTGAAGGAAAGTAGCCTTCCGTTAGAATATAAGCTGATGGGATATAGGCCCGAAAAATGGACCAATTTAAAAACCGCGCTTTTTTTAAAATATATGAGTCTTGATCTTGCGGGTTCTGAGGATGACTTTGAATATACCAATGCAAAGTCAGCATTTTCTACCGCTGATTTTAATAAAATTTATCCGGTCGTAATGGATTCGCTTGATCCTATAGTTCCGAAAGGCACAGTGTATCCGCCGCCAGCCATCAAAGTAATACCGCCACCCGATGCAGATTCACTCTATTTTAATAGTAAAGATTCTAATACGATAGTGGAGCAGAAGCCAGATAAAGATAATGGCAGCAATAATTGGGCAGTAAGCGGCTCAAAGACAAAAAGCGGCTACCCAATATTATGCAATGACCCGCACCTGGGTTTAAACCTGCCCTCACTCTGGTATGAAATGCAAATATCCACACCGTCATATAACGTATATGGTGCCAGTTTTCCAGGCGCACCCGCGGTCGTCATCGGGTTTAATGATTCTTGTGCATTTGGATTTACCAATGCCATGCGGGATGTAAGGGATTATTATGAAATAAAATTTCGTGACGATTCGAGAAATGAATATTGGTTTAATAATGAGTGGAAAAAAACAAAATTCAGGATTGAACATATCCTGGTAAAAGGCGCACCTGATTTTTTAGATTCCGTTGCTTATACTGATATTGGCCCGGTGATGTATGATAAAAGCTTTGACGGAAGCCGTTCTACAGGGAAAAAATATTATGCAGTTCGTTGGAAGGCACATGATCCAAGCAATGAACTCAAAATGTTTACGCTGCTTGATAAAGCAAAAAATTATGATGACTATTCTGCTGCCATCAAGCACCTCCTTACGCCAGGTCAAAATTGTCTTTTTGCCGCAAAAAACGGAGATATTGCCATCTGGGACCAGGGCGAGTTTCCGGCGAAATGGAAGCGACAGGGAGACTTTGTAATGCCGGGCACCGATAGCAATTATTTTTGGCAGGGAATGATTCCCCAGGATGAAAACCCACATCAAATAAATCCCGAAAGAGGTTTTGTAAGCAGCGCTAACCAATTACCTGCCGACAGCGCTTATCCTTATTACCTTGGAGGAAGCTTCCCGCCTTACCGGGCATGGGAAATCAACAAGCGGTTGGCCAACATGGACAATATTACCCCGCAGGATATGATGAAACTGCAAACTGATAATTACAATGTATTCGCGGAAATGGCTGTACCATTGCTACTAAAAAATATCGATGTGATGAAACTGGATGGCGAAGAACGAATTTATTATGATTCATTAAAAAGCTGGAATTACAATAATGCGGTGGAGTCAAAAGGAGCTACGATATTTGTCATCACCTGGGATAGTCTTGAAAATAATATTTGGAAAGATGAATTCAATAAGACCGGCCTGGATCTAAAACTGCCCTATGAAAGCACACTATTAGAAAACTTAATCAAGGATTCAGCGTTTTCGTTTGTAGATAATATTAAGACCCCTGAAAAGGAAAATCTTTCAGACATCGCTACAGCGGTATTTAAAAATCTTTCGTCCACTTTTGCCTCATTAGATAAAAGAGACCAATTGGTGTGGGGTAAATATAAAAATACGAGGATACAACACCTTACGAGGATAAATGCACTGAGCAGGCTGCATCTGCCTATCGGTGGTGGTACCAACACAATCAATGCTACCAAAGCGCAGCATGGACCAAGCTGGCGTATGATCGTAAGCCTTTCTCCGGAAACGCAGGCGTGGGGGGTGTATCCGGGCGGACAGGATGGTAACCCGGGAAGCAAATATTATGATGATTATGTAAATACCTGGGTGAGGGGTGACTACAACATTTTGTGGGTGATGAAGGCAACCGATACAAATAATCAAAAAATCAGGTGGAAAATCTCCTTTAATCCGGTTCCCTAAAAATATTTGCGCAACTGAAATTGCCACGGATAATTTAAAATTGTATGAAGTTTTTAATCTCGATTGTTCTTATAATTGTTTTAAGCTTTTGTGCCTGCCTTTATTTTCCCTGGTGGTCGATTGCTATTGTCGCCTTTTTTGTCTCGGCGGCAATACCACAAACATCGGTGGTATCCTTTTTCTCAGGATTCACTGCTTTATTTTTACTTTGGGGAATTATGAGTTTCTGGATCAGTACAACGAACGATGACATTCTTGCTCATAGAATTTCACTACTCATATTTCAGACAGACAATGCTTTTTTGCTTATAATTACCACAACCGTCATTGGTGCTGTTATCGCCGGCCTTGCATCTTTGTCGGCAAGTTTTCTTCGCGCTCCTGTTTACCGCGATGCGTAGAAGCATGAACTTATGGTAATAGAGGTAACGTTTACATGTTACCTATTTTTTCTTTATGATTATTTTTTCGGTGTACTCGTTGATAACACTGCTAAAAAACTTCCTCGTAGCGGCATATTTTTCTGCCGGTATTACATTCTGATTTAGTGAAAGGGTTGCAATACTTGTCACAATATTTTCTACTTCATTGAATGAATACGAAGTCCGGAAAGATCCGTATTCGAAACTGTTGTTCCTCGGCTGAGGCAGGTTTTCAACCATATAATCATCAGGAAGTTTATATACGGTTGTGTCTGTTTTTATATACGGACATTCGAAATAATATGGCCGTGAGCGGTTTGCATTGTCCGGCAACTTCAAATTGTACATCTTATATATCCGTGGGTGGAGAAACATTTTAGTACCTGCTGTAAAATCAGGCACTTTATCAAGGTACATCTTGAAAGACATTTCTGCTACATCCTCCTTTTTATTTCCAGTCACTTCATAGTCATCGGGCTGTAAAAATCCCATATAATTTATCAGGAATTTAGTTTGGTTGTCTTTTTTTTGGTTGAACACATAATTGATTAGATCCTGCTTATATTCACCTGTTGTGGCAAATGTTGTTTCACTTATGCCGGAAGCGTCTTCTCTGAGGGTGATGGTTGTAAACACAGAAAAAAGATTTTCTGTTGCAGAGCTCTTTGGAGTGGAGACCAAAACGCCGCCTTCGGGAGTAATCAGCAACGCATTCCTGTTTTCAGTGAAACTTCCCAGTATCCCGAATTCATTAGTATTGCTCGTACATTCCAGCCAGGTAGT
>JBDSPQ010000079.1:0-2770 GCA_039930305.1 Ginsengibacter sp.
CTTTTGCTAATAACCTGGAAAATATCGAGGAAGGATTTAAGAGAATTAAGAAAGGCCTGGCAATGCTGTCATAATGGAATGGATGATGGAGGGAAAATTTGCCGGCTTAGTTTTACCGGGCGTGTGATAATCGAATGAGCTCTTCATGAATTGCGATCACTTGTGGTAAAATCATTTGCTGCTCATCATTTATTATAACGTAGTCACATAGACGCATTTTTTCGTTGTCATCCATTTGATTCTCCATTCTTTTCTCAACCTGCCGCTGCGATACGCTGTCTCTTTCCATCACTCTTTTTATTCGAAGGTCGCGGGGTGCTTGAACGCCTATTATGTAATCAAGGTATTTGTTTGAGCCACTTTCAAAAATTAATGCAGCTTCCTTTATTGCATAGGGCGCTGTTTGCCTGGCCATCCAATCCTGAGCGTCAGAGATAGTGACCGGATGGACAAGGGAATTAAGCAGGGAAAGTTTTTCTTCGTTATCGAAAACTTCGCGGGCCAGATAATCCCTGTTAAGCAAGCCGCTGACAAAAGTATTTTCGCCAAATTGGGCAATAAGCAACGACCGAAGTTGCGGATCTTTCTCCATTAAAAGCTTTGCGGCGGCATCGGCATAATACACGGGAACTCCCAGTACTTCCATTACCGCAGCAACGGTACTTTTACCGCTGCCTATACTTCCTGTCAATCCTATTTTAAGCGACTTTGGCTGCGACACAACGAATTATTTTAAGACTTCGGTCATAGCAATGCGTGACCAAATACAATAATAAACTCAGTCTTGTACTTCTATATTGATGCCACTTACTTACGGAAAAACTATTTTATGGGAGCAGGCGGCTTGTTGATATTGGCAGTCCATTCCATGCTTACCGCGCTTTTTTCAATTTTGATATAGCTCCCTGGATTTATTTCAAGCATCATGGTGCCATCGTCGTTTACTTTGTTCACGGTACCGTGAATACCAGCAATCGTTACGATCTTGTCGCCCTTTTGCAGGTTTGTCAAAAACAGCTTTTGCTGCTTGGCTTTTTTAGCTTGCGGGCGTATCATAAACATCCAGAACACCAGTATCATTAATCCTAAGAACACAAACTGGAAGCCACCGCCACCTGATCCACCTTGACCCAGCATCAAAAAAACCATTGCTAAATTCATATTATCTGATTTGTATTAACCGTTTTATAACGGTATTATTAAAAATTAATTTGTTGTAGATTCAACTTCGCCTAGTAATTGCAAAACAGGAAATTTAGGATAGGCATTGGAATACACGGTTATTTCTTTATGTACCTGGCCTACCCTTCCCTTGCTATTAAATACAACTTTTAAAAACCCGGTTTCGCCCGGCTTTATTGGCTCTTCCGGTTTTTCCGGAACGGTACATCCGCAACTGGCCACAGCGTTTGAAACGATCAGGGGCTTATTGCCGGTATTCCTGAAGCGATAGCTGTACTCCACCATAGCGCCATCTTGTACTTTTCCAAAATTATAAACAGAGTCAATAAGTTGTACAGTAGTCGAGTCTTGCACAGCTGCAGGATTATCTGCGGCCAATACATCGCCCTTGTGCTTGTTATTCCTGATATCACATGACGCAAACATTGAAATAATGCAAAAAAATCCAATCACTTTCTTCATGTCATTTAAATTTTTTGCAAAGGTATTATAAAACACTGTTTTTAAAATTCTTCTTCTGTATTTTGTTATCTGCCAGGAGTTCTTTGTGTATGTTGTCGAGTATGCCGTTTACAAAATGCCCGCTTTGCTCTGTGCTGTACTCCTTCGCAAGGTCTATATATTCGTTGATTGTGACGCGGGTAGGTATTGTCTCGAAATATAAAAATTCGCAAACCCCCATTTCCATTAATATCATATCAAGTGCAGCAATCCTCTCCGCATCCCAGTTTTTAAGTTTCGGCGTTATCAGTTCTCTGCAATAAGCTTTTTTATCAATAACCGATTCCAGCAACTGGGTTGCAAAATCCATCTTTTCCTTACCCGTAATTTGGTTGAAATTGAATGAGGCAGGCTTTTGGAAAATACTGCTCATGAGTACGATCATCATTTCCGCATCATCATCCCAGTGAATAAACTTCTCTTCCACATCGCTGATAAAATGGTCATAGGGAAGCATAAGATCTGAAAAGATAAATTCAAGTATTTTCTTTTCCGACTTTTTACTACGGGAATTTTCTAAAATATATTCTTGGTATTCCGGGCTGGCGGTGAGCTTATGATAGCATTTTCGGATTAATTCGTCATCTACCAGGTATTTTACTTTCAGCTCCTCAACTGTTTGTTTGAATGAATCATTTTCTAAAATTTCCCAAAGGTACTGGTTGCCGGAAATCTTAGTATTGATGTTCAGGTCCTTGGACGAAGGCAAATGTTTTTGGGATTTTTGGGCAGCATCTTTCTCTGCATAGCGGGCTACCTCCGTGATGTAAAAAATGAGGTAAGTAATTAATTGCCTGGAGTGCTCGATGTTTTTCCTGAGCATTTGCAATGCCTCCCCGGAACGGCTTTCACCTTTCATAGAGTCAATGCTGTACAGCGTCTGCATCACTTTTACCCTTATATTTCTTCTGCTTAACATATCTGAAAGAACTGTTTAGAGGGCGCAAAGATAAAGGGAAAAGAATTAGGCGAATAAGGACGTCCAGACTTTAAGAAGCGCCCTTTTTGCTTCCACACTTTTTCCCCAATATCATTCTCTTTGCTTTCCTGCACCCTTAAAATTATTTTGGTGCATAAAGTCTGCTGC
>JBDSPQ010000080.1:0-4601 GCA_039930305.1 Ginsengibacter sp.
TAGAAGTTAATGCAAAGTATAACGGTATGAATACAGGAAGACTGGAAGCTTTCAGCGACGGCGTTCTCGCAATAATTATTACTATCATGGTTCTGGAAATGAAGGTGCCCCATGGCGATAGCCTTAAAGAACTTTTTCCACTCGGAGCTGTATTCCTTAGTTACATTCTAAGCTTTATTTACATAGGTATATATTGGAACAATCACCACCACATGATGCACACCGTTGATCATGTAAATGGTCGCGTGCTGTGGGCAAATATTCACTTGCTTTTCTGGCTTTCATTAGTTCCATTTGTGTCCGGCTGGATGGGCGAAAATAATTTTACAAAGTGGCCGGTTATTTTATATGGCGTTGTTCTGCTAATGGCCGGGGTGGCTTATTACCTCCTTGCGCACGAGCTGGTGCGAATCCACGGTAAAGATTCTATAATCGGAAAAGCTATTGGAAAAGACCGAAAAGGAATATTATCTGTAGTGTTATATGTTATTGGTATCGCCCTTACCTTCATCAACCCGTGGATGGGTTTTGGTGTGTATTGCATCGTAGCAATAATTTGGTTTGTTCCTGATAAAAGAATTGAGCGGAATATTGAAAATGGGTATAATGAAACAAAGTAACATTCACCTCAACACTTTAACTAATTGATTTTTTCCCGTGAACTATTTTTCAAGTAAAAAATAATTTTATGAACCGTCGATTATTTATTCAAAATTCTTCGCTGGCATTCGCTGCAATTTCAATTAATAAAAGAGAAATCTTAAGAGCTTTTAATGCTGAGATATGGAATGTAAAAATGCTTACTGATGATCTGGGTATCTTTACTGAGAAAGGGGGTACAATTGCATTTCATTTTTCAAAAGAGGGCATTACGGTAGTTGATGCACAATTTCCAGATACAGCTCCCCATCTGATTGCTGAACTTAAAAAGAGAAACGAAAAGCCTTTCCGCTTGTTGATCAACACCCATCATCATGGTGATCATACCTCCGGTAATATTGCTTTTAAAGATGTAGTAAGCAGGGTGCTGGCACATGAAAATTCTTTAACCAATCAGAAGAATACTGCTGCTGCACAAAAGACAGAGGACAAGCAATACTATCCTACAGAAACTTTTGGATCGGTCTGGCAGGAAGAAGCCGGTAAAGAGAAAATAAGCTTGCACTATTACGGTCCAGCACACACGAACGGCGATGCGCTTATTCATTTTCATCATGCTAATGTCGTGCATATGGGCGACTTGGTTTTTAACCGCCGCCATCCCTTTGTTGACCGCAGTGCCGGAGCCAATATTCAAAGCTGGATGAAAGTGCTGGAAGCAGGAATGAAAAAATTCAGCAATAACACGAAGTATGTATTCGGACATGCGGGCGAAGGATATGATATTACCGGTTCAAAAGACGATATAGTTGCGTTCCACGATTACCTGGGCAACGTTTTAAAGCTGGTGGGCGATGAAATAAAAGCTGGCAAAACAAAAGACGAAATTTTAAAAGTCACCGAAATTCCAGGCTCTCCACAATGGAAGGGAGATGGCATCCAAAGACCACTGCAGGCAGCCTACGAAGAACTAACCGCAGCCTGATGAAATAACAACCCAGGCGGCCGAAATAAGCTTGCGGCTTATTGCCACGAGCTTAAACTTTTAAAACATTCCCGTAAATGAAAAAAAATCTTAATTCCAAATATTTGTTTTTTTTCATAGTTGCATTTTTCATTTCTTTTTCAGCCTTACCGCAAACCTACGACACGTCATTGCTCCATGGCATGCATTGGAGAAGTATCGGGCCTTATCGTGGCGGCAGAACAGTCGGTGCTGCCGGAGTTCCGCAGCAGCCGAACGTTTTTTACATCGGTGTAAATAATGGGGGTATTTGGAAAACTACAGATTACGGGGGCACATGGTTTCCCATTTTTGATAATCAGCCAACTGGCTCCATTGGTACCATAGCGGTTGCTGCTTCCAATCCTGAAATTATTTATGCAGGCAGCGGTGAAGGCCTTCACCGCCCCGATCTTTCTACGGGGAATGGTATGTATAAATCAACCGATGCCGGAAAAACATGGGTGCACCTCGGTCTGAGGGACGGCCAACAAATCCCGCAGATTGCAATTGATCAAAAAAATCCAAGCAGGCTTTTCGTTGCAGTACTGGGCCATCCATATGGGCCAAATGCAGAGCGGGGAATTTTCCGTTCTTTAGACGGTGGAAAAACTTTTGAAAAAGTATTATATGTCGATGAAAATACCGGCGGTGATGATGTGGCTATTGATCCAAACAATCCAAATATAGTTTATGCAACATTATGGAAATCGCGTGAAGGACCGTGGGAAAATGGTGAATGGGCCGGCACTGAAGGCGGCGTGTTTAAATCAATTGATGGCGGGAATACCTGGAAAAAATTATCAAACAGTTTACCTGCGGATATGGTACAGGCCCATCTAGCCATTGCGCCATCGTCCTCAAATATTATTTACATATCTGTAGGTACAACAGAGGAAAACGATTACGGCACAGGTAAAGGGATGGGAATTTACCGTTCTGAAAATAGTGGAGAAACTTGGAAAGAAATTTCGCAGGATGGAAGACCTGAAGCAAGAATTGGCGGAGGGGACGTACCTGTATTGATGGTCGATCCAAACAATCCCGAAATCGTTTACAGCGCGAGCATTGTCGTTTGGAAATCTGTAGATGGTGGCAAAACCTGGAAGGGTATTCGTGGCGCTCCCGGCGGAGATGATTACCAAAACCTTTGGATAAACCCTAATGACTCTAAAATAATATTGGCAACGGGCGACCAGGGTGCAGTGATAACCGTGAATGGTGGTGATACATGGAGCTCGTGGTACAACCAGCCCACCGCCCAATTATATCACGTGAGTGCCGATAATGATTTTCCATATAACCTTTACAGTGGCCAGCAGGAGAGCGGCTCCGTAGGTGCTGCTTCGCGTGGCAACGATGGGCAGGTCACATTCAGGGATTGGCATCCGGTGGGTGCACAGGAATATGGGTATGTAGCGCCTGATCCGAAAAATTCAAATATTATTTACGGAGGTAAAATTTCAAAATACAATAAGCTGACCGGCCAGGTACAGAATATAACGCCCAGGCCAACACGAAATGAAAGCTATCGATTCGTTCGTACGGAGCCTGTAATTTTTTCGCCCGTTGATTCCAGTACTTTATACTATGCAGGAAATGTGTTGTTTAAAACAGAAAATGGCGGTAACGATTGGCAGGTGATCAGCCCGGATCTATCAAGAGAAAGCTGGGACATTCCAGAGAGCGTAGGAATTTACACAAGCGAAGAATTAAAAAAGATGCCGCGTCGCGGAGTGATTTACACGATAGCTCCCTCGCCGCTTGATATCAATAGTATTTGGGTCGGGACTGATGATGGATTGATTCATCTCACGAAGGATGGCGGTAAAACGTGGAAAAATGTCACGCCGCCGATAATCACTTCCTGGAGCAAAATTTCGTTGATGGATGCCGGACATTTTAATGCCAACACAGCTTATGCGGCTATTAACAGAATTCGTTGTGATGATATGCTTCCATATATTTATAAAACAAATGATGGCGGTAAAACGTGGAAGCTTATTGTAAATGGCTTACCAAATGATCCTATAAATGCCGTAAGAGAAGACCCGGAAAAGAAGGGATTGTTGTTCGCTGCCTCGGAAACATCAGTATATGTATCATTTGATGATGGCCACAACTGGCAGTCACTTCGCCTGAATATGCCGGCAAGTTCTATTCGGGATATAATTATTAAAGATAACGACCTGGTTGTTGCTACACATGGCCGTGGTTTTTGGATCCTTGATGATATTACTCCATTGCGCCAGTTTACCGAAGATATCAAAGAGCACAATACTTTATTTACGCCTGCACCGGCAACGCGTGTACGATGGAATCTAAATACAGATACACCGCTGCCACCTGAAGAACCGGCGGGGCAAAACCCACCCGACGGGGCTATCATTTATTATCATTTAAAAGATAACGGCGCGGAAGTAGCGCTCGACATTACAGATGCAAAAGGAAATACTATAAGGCATTACAGCAGCAACGATACTATGTACACAATGCCGCAGGTAAATGTTCCGTTGTATTGGATTCGTCCTCAGCAAATCTTATCCGGCGAGAAAGGCATGCATCGTTTTATTTGGGACCTCCATGTTGACCCACTTGACCTTCCGCCCTCATTTCCTATTTCGGCTATTTATAAAAACACGGCTCCTTCACCAACAGGCCCATGGGTTATGCCCGGAAGTTATACCATTAAATTATACGTAGACGGCCAGGTGTTTTCTAAACCATTGATTGTAAAAATGGATCCGCGAATCAAAACTACCGGTACAGGTCTTCAGCTGCAATATGATCTTTCTATGGTGTGTTACAACAACAGAAAAGAGATTACCAAAAATGTAAAAAAGATTGCTGCTTTGCAGGAACAGATCGATGCTTTGTCCACAAAAGCAAGCCAATCTTTAAAAGATTCCTTAAATGAATTGAATAAGAAAATGATTGCTCTTGGAAGCGGTGATTCCTCCGGGTCAATAAACTTTAACCTGCTTTATGGCTCTTTCAC
>JBDSPQ010000081.1:0-4108 GCA_039930305.1 Ginsengibacter sp.
GATATTTATTTTTTTCTAATAATCGTCTTCCGCAAACTTGGTTCTTTCTACTCCATTCATTTCGTATATCGTTCCCGGGTCGTCTGAAAATTCCAGTTTCATGTGAATACTATCAGCGATGTTGCCAGCCTTAGAATGGCCCATCTTCGGGAAAATTTGTCCTTCAGATAGCTTTACCGTAATATTATAATATTCATTCTGGGCATCCTGTGCGCTAAAAGTGAGGTTATTGTAATCGACCTGTGCTTTGAATTTAACATCCCAGCCACTTTCATAATCGTCAACCCAAATCGTGTTGTCATTGGCGGAGGTGTTGTATGACGCTATTAAAAAATGCCCTAACCCATAAATATCTTGTCCATCCTGGGTAAGGGCAACCCACCATTCGTTGGCAACTTTTACGGCTGCGGTTGCTCCCGGCTGGTCCACTTCCTTTTTACAGGAGCTTAACAAAAAAAATGCGCCGGTGATAAAAAATATTCCTTTTTTCATATTAGTCTGTAGTTAAGTTGATTATTGTTTTTGCCATTTGCGTGTCCTCACGAGGGCGAGATCTACAAGATTGAGATCCCATGAAATTAATCCGGCACTATAAGAACCCGGGGTATCTGTTTTAATACTACCAAATCCCGTTACCTGAATCGGGATAGTAATTACTTTACCATCCGTACAAATAAAATAAACCGGTATTACAGTCGCTCCATTCCAACAGTTAGTGGTATAATAGACACCTGGCGCCACCTTAGAAATTTGAGCGGTACCTGTACTTGCACTGACGGCATCGTAAGTTCCTGAAAGATCCACACCGGGTTTTTCAGCTTCGGGAAGCACTACCACTATCCTGCTTGCAGCGGCACTAAATCCGTCTGCGTTGGTAGCAGAATAATTTAAAACATAAAGGCCTGCCTGGCTTGCATCGACTGAACCGGTTGCCGTCACCGGCACGTCTGTTCCTCCTGCATCGGCCGTTGCCCCGGGATCTGTAAATGAACCGCCTGCAACTAATGACATTACAGGATCGCCTGCAAGTGTGAAGGTGGGATAATACGTAACGTTGGAAATGCCGACCTTTTTATCTGTATTTATTATGGGATCTTTCTCACATGAAGTAAAACCGATAAGGACAATAAATGTTAGTAGTAAAAATGAATAGCTTCTTTTCATATTGATAATTTAAAAATTAGTAATTACAATCCCCACCATACCGGGGTTGTAATCGGTACCAATGCAGGCGTATTAGGATTTCTTGATATTTCAACGTCAGGGAAAACCTGCCGTTTTGGAAATTGTCCCGGAGGCAATACTGAATTTTTTGATACCACAAACTGGCCGGGAATGTAAGAAGGGTCAGTCGAATAAACAGAACTGGTTTTTGGATAACCGGTCCTCAATTTGTCAAACCAGCCTTCGATAAAGTGGTCACCATAAGGCAGCGATGCCCACTTCTGTACGATGATCGCCTCTATATTTTCGCTTAAAGTACCTGATGGATATTCATAGGCTCCGCCCGGCGCGATGAAGGAAGTACCATCCTCTCCTACGGATGAAAAAGCGGCTAACACTCCCTGTTCATACCTGCTCTTGGCGCCTGAACCGGCAAAATACCGGGCTCTGGCTTCAGCCTGCAAAAAATATGATTCCGCAGATGAAAGAAATACTACAGGATCGATTGGAGTTTGCTTAAATACCGCGGCTGACAACGCCTCGCTCGAAGTATTTAAATAATCTCCCTGGTCCAGGGAAACAGCGCTGTTACTTCCGAAGAAAGTCACGATCCGCGGATCATTATTTTCCTTAAGAAAGCTTACGTATGTTGTGCTGCCCACCAAATTACCCGGCGTATTTAATTGGCGGATATTTTGTTCAAACAAAGGATTTGATTGGCTTGCCGCATCAATAAATCCGGTGACTGCCGCATCTGAACTAAGGAAGGTTGCATTTCGTGCATACAGATCTTCAACACCTTTCTGCGCTTCAGCAGGTTTGGCATTTATCATACGTAAATACATTTTTAATTCCAGCGTATTCGCAAACTGTATCCATTTTTGTATGTCGCCTCCAAAAACGATATCTACATTCCCCTCGCCGGTTGCTCTTAAATCTGTGACTGTCCTGGCGTCGAAATCCTTGCTTAATGCGGTGTCCAGTTCGTCCAGTAAAGCCTTGTAGATACTATATCCGTCATCAAAATGGGGATTAAGGTTACTGCTTCCCTGCAGTGCTTCCGTGTAAGGGATCTGATCATATAAATCTACCAGCAATTCGGCTGCGTATGCTTTGATGACTGTTCCCATTAAATAAAAGCTCCAATCCTCTGATTGTTTTGCTTTATCAATTACAAATTGTGCATTCTTCAATCCATATGCAAAAATCGTTGTGTACTGGGCATTATTATCCGTAGTCTTCATGTCATACTGATCAATGTTTTTATACTGGCCAGATGCTGCGGCCTGTGTAAGCTGCTCTCCGAAGATGCCGCCCAATATTGCCAGGTCGCCACCGGATACGGCTGCAACGCCCATTGCTGCTACAGGAAACACGATTTTTGGCGTTCCAACATCCAGCGTAGGATTGTTAGGGTCCTGGTTTATATCAAATGTTTTTTTACAGCCTATGCTTAAGAAAAGCATACTAATTAGTAGAAGTGATAATATTTTTACTTTATAACTCAACATGGAAATTTTTTTAAAATGAAAGGATTAAAAACTTGCTTTCAGTGCTACGCCAAATTGTTTGGAGGTTGGAGAAGTTTCAAACTCTCCTAGCTGACTGGTGATGTCGTTACCAAAATTGGTTGCTTCAGGATCTATGTAGAGATTGGAAGACGGAGTCCACAACAATAAGTTCCTGGCGTAGACAGTAACAGACAAATTAGCCGCTTTTATTTTGGAAGCTATCTTATCAGGTAAAGAATAAGTAAGCGACACATCCCTGAGTTTGAAAAATGACCGATCCAGGATATCGTTGCCATAAGCAAAAGCAGGGTTGCCGCTTTCGGGCCAGAAATCCTGGAACGTACTGCCGGTAATAGGCGTTGTATTCTCTTCATACACCGGTTTGCCGCCGGCATCCACACCTGATTGTATCACTGAGTTTGGAAGAACAAATGGACGACGGTCATTGTATATTGTGGGCAATCCATTACCGGTAAAAAGCAGCTGCTCCGCTGTTTTGCTATAAAAAACACCACCCTCGCGATAATCAAAGCTTACATTAAGAAAGAAATCTTTGAACCTGAAACTGTTTGACAGGCCCATACTATAGTCATGTAAACCATTCCCATATTTTATTCTGTCGGTACTGCGAAGCGGCTTTCCTGTCGCCTGGCTTACAATCACTTTTCCATCGGGCGTCATTTGAGGACCAAAGGCATAAATGCCAGCAACGGTTTCTCCGGGAACGGCATCCAACTCCACTCCTCCAACGATTTGGTATATGAAGGCTTTCTCCAGTCCACCGCCTAAACGTTCCACTTTGTTCTTATTCTTCGTATAGTTATAATTGATCGTCCACGAAAAATTTTTCGATAATACTGGCTTTAAGTCCAGGCCCAGTTCGATGCCCTTGTTGCTAACCAACCCAAGGTTTTGCACCAGGGAAGTATAGCCAGTGCCGGGTGCAATAGGTACCGCAAAAATTTGTCCGTCAGTTTTTTTGTCGTACACAGCGGCATCAATACCAATCCTGTTATTCAAAAATTTAATTTCCAGACCAAGTTCTGCCTCAGTAGTCAATATGGGCTCCAGGTTCGCGTTTGCTATAGAGTTTTGTACCCTGAAGGAGCTGATGCCGTTAAATGGAAATGATATCTGCCCAAATGGTACGGGAACTGAACCGGCAATCAGGACCGGGTTGATCAGGTATGGAGCGGGACTATTTCCGGTTTTTCCATAACCAGCTCTGAACTTAAGATATGAGATCGGCGTCTTGTCTAAATTAAAAGTCCTGGACGCAACCCACGATAAATTGCCACCCGGGTAAAAGAAATGATTGTTATCGATCGGCAAGGTAGAAGACCAGTCGTTTCTTGCATTAAGCGTTACGTATAGCTGATCCTGGTAGCCAATAGTTGCGGATGCATATACACCAAACAAACGGGTGGATGATA
>JBDSPQ010000082.1:0-5860 GCA_039930305.1 Ginsengibacter sp.
AAGCGGTTGAAATGGAGTTGGAAATACAAACAAAAGTTGAAGGTAAAGGCCAATAGCAGTTATCACCTTACTGAATTTCATTTTTATGATAAGAGCGATGAAGAAATAAAGCTGTAACCTGATCTCAGTATTTTATATTTATTTTTTAAAATGTGCTCACTCCAAACTCTCAAAAAGCTTATTCAGCGTAGGCGCATTTTTCCTGGAATCTGAGATCGAAAGCATCATTTGCTTCCTCCTGACGTCTGTTTATAATTCCGTCAATCTCTAAAAATTTTCAATATTACTTTCTCAATCTGCCGGGGAAAATGTTGGTGTTCCAATTGCCGGATTTTTTTTGAAAGAGATTCGACAGAATCATTTGCTATAACGGGGCAGCTGGCTTGAAAAATAATTTGACCATTATCATATTTTTCATCAACAAAATGTATGGTGATTCCGCTTTGATTTTCCCCGGCTTTAATAACAGCCTCATGCACGGCAATGCCATACATTCCTTTTCCTCCATGTAATGGTAGTAATGCAGGATGGATGTTTACTATTTTTCCAGGAAAATAATCAATTAGTATCTGTGGTATCTTCCATAAGAAACCGGCCAGAACGATAAAATCAATATGACAATCTTTTAGTTCGTGCAAGTGGCCGGTATTATTAAATTCTTTTTTCTCTAAAAACAATGTGGGGATATTTTCACTAACCGCAATATCGAAGACGCCGGCGGTTTTATTGTTACACGCAATAAGTGCAATTTCGACGAGATGATTGCCATGAAAATATTCGATTATTCTTCCGGCATTCGTTCCGGCACCCGATGCAAATATTGCCACGCGTATCATAGTTTCAATTTTTTTCAAGCTTCACGAAAAAATAAAAGTGATGCAATGTAATGATTAAGAAAGAACGAAATCTTATGACAAAATATATGGAAGGAAGCCAAAATAAAATAATTGCTCTTTGAAAATTTTGATTAAAAAAATGTTCGATTCTGACGTCCTCCGGGAGCGGTTATATAATTAAAAAAAAATCTTTCAAATCGTTTGAAAGCCAATGCTGGTAAGGTTAAAAAAATATAAAAAATGTTAACAGTTTGTCAACATCCTGACTTATTTTTGCAGCCAATAAGTTTTTTCCATTATCACAAGACAGGAAATAAGAGTATGAACCAACTCCTAAGGCTAATTACCAAATCGCTTACATTATTTTTACTTCTTGCTTTAATTTCTTCTCCGGAGTTTTTGTTTGCAGCAGATGGCGAAAGCTTGTTCAAAGCGAATTGTGCAAGTTGTCATAAAGCAGATGCAGCATATGTGGGTCCTGCTTTGAAAGGTGCAAGGGAAAGGGAGCCCTCAAAGGACTGGGTTTATAAGTGGGTTGCGAATACTACATCAATGGTAAACAGCGATCCTTATGCTCAGCGGTTAAAGTCAGAAGCGGGAGGCGTGGTAATGACTGCTTTTCCGGGTTTAAGTAAGGAAGAAATTGATGCCATACTCGATTATGCAGATAAGTATGAAGCGCCGGCAGGTGTGAAAGGTTCCCCCGCCCAACCTGGTGTTTCGGGCAACGAAAGTTCCATTTGGTATGGACTGCTTACACTTATACTTGCAATCATTGGCCTCACACTTTTGCAGGTTAATAGCAATCTTAAAAAATTAACTGATGAGCGGGACGGTATAAAATCTCCTCAGCCCGTTCCTTTCTATAGAAATAAGTCATACTTATTAATGGTTGTTATAGTGTTGTTTCTTATCGGCGGTTATTTTTTGGTCGAAGGGGCTATGGGCCTCGGCAGACAACAAGGTTACCAACCCGTCCAGCCAATCTATTATTCTCATAAAGTGCATGCCGGAACTAACCAGATTAGCTGCCTGTATTGCCACAGTGGAGCACAGGATAGTAAACATGCTAATATACCTTCCGTAAATGTTTGTATGAATTGCCACATGGCCATCAAAGAATATGGCGGCGAGCCATTGTTTAGGGAAGACGGATCATCTGTAAATCCTAACGCGGAAATTCAAAAACTATATAAATACGCCGGATGGAATCCTGATACAAAAAAGTATGACAAACCAGGAACCCCTGTAGAATGGGTAAGGATTCACAACCTTCCTGACCTGGTATATTTTAATCACTCACAACACGTAAAGGTTGGAAGAGTACAATGCCAGACTTGTCACGGGGAAATACAAAAAATGGGTGAGGTGGCTCAATTTGCAGACCTGAGCATGGGCTGGTGTGTCAATTGCCATCGTACTTCAAATGTTCAGTTCAATGATGACCAGGGACACGGAAATAAGTTTTACAGCATTTACGAGAAATTTCACCAGGACATAAAAAATAATAAATACGACAGTGTTACTGTAGAAAAAATTGGTGGAACAGAATGTCAAAAATGTCATTATTAATTCTTACCTAAGTTGTAAAGACCAATTGGAATCGGCATTGGTTGATGAATTTTGTTTAGTATTTAATTTAAAAGAATTAGCTTATCAATAGATTGGTTTAATTAGCACATCAGCATATTATGGAAAAAAAGTATTGGCAAAATTTTGAAGGTTATCATGAAACTGATGCAGAGCAAGGCGCATTGAAGAACGAATTCAATGAAGAATTGCCTCTTGATGAGTTAGCCAATGAAAATATTTTTAATGCTAAAACGCCACGCAGAGATTTTCTAAAATATGTAGGTTTTAGCACTGCTGCTGCTACGTTAGCAGCCAGTTGCGAAATGCCGGTGCGCAAGACAATACCTTTTTTGAATAAGCCGGATGATATGCTGCCCGGTGTGTCAAATTTTTACGCTTCAACATATATCAATGACGGAGATGCCGTTCCGGTAGTAGTGAAGCAACGGGAGGGAAGGCCGATAAAGATTGAAGGCAATGAACTATCTACTCTTACCAATGGTGGTACCTCTGCCCAATGTCAATCTTCTGTTCTTGATTTGTATGACACAACGCGACTTCGCTATCCGCTGGCAGGAGGGAAAGAGGCTACTTTTGAGGCAATAGACAAAATGGTGCTGGATGCAGTAAATGCAAATGTAGGGAAGCCAATGGTGTTGCTTACATCTTCCCTAACTTCTCAAACCGGCCACAAAATAATAGCTGAATTTTTGGCAAAATATCCTGGTAGCAGGCATGTGCAGTACGATGCAGTTTCATACAGCGGAATGATTATGGCCAACCAGGCTTCTTATGGAAAAAAAGGAATACCTGCATACCATTTTGAGAAAGCTAAAGTAATTGTGAGCCTTGGCGCCGACTTTCTCGGCACCTGGTTGAGCCCTGTTGTTTTTGCTAATCAATATGCCCAAACTCGCCGAATAGTGGAGGAGAGTCCGGCCATGAGCAAGCATTTTCAATTCGAATCTCATTATAGTATCACAGGCGCCAATGCAGATGAAAGATACATTCATAAACCGTCAGAAACAGGTGCAATAGCTTTGGCACTACTTGGAGCTTTAGGAGGTGGCACTACTTCCCCGGTTTCAGGTAAATTGTCCGAAGGCGTAAATAAGGCTGCCGCAGCTCTTGCGGATAGTAATGGGGCTGCATTAGTAGTTTGTGGAAGTAATGATCCGAATGTGCAAGTAATTGTAAACGCGATCAACTCGGCTATAGGTGCCAGCGGGTCAACTATTGATTGGAGAACACCAGTCAATTACCGCCAGGGTTTGGATAGTGATATGGTTACTTTAACTGATGAATTGAATGCCGGGTCTGTGGGAGCGCTATTCGTTTATGGCGCTAATCCTGTTTATAGCTTTTTCGCTGGTGACAAATTTGCTGCCGGAGTTAAAAAGTGTCCGCTTACCGTTTCTTTCAGTGAAAAAATGGACGAGACTACCGAGCTGTGTAAATACATTATTCCATCGCATCATTGGCTGGAATGCTGGGGTGATGCGGAGTTACAGTCAGGATACGTTAGCGTACTCCAACCCCTTATACACCCATTATTTAAAACCAGGCAGTTTGAAAATTCTTTGCTTAAACTTACGGGCAACCCACAAGAGTATGAACAATACTTCAGGGAATATTGGATGGGCAAACTGGGCGGCACCACGGGGTTTGAAAAATTTCTGCAGGATGGTGTATTGGAAAGTGGCAATGGCTCTGCCAATTCTTCCACTATGCAGTCATCGGATTCCGTAAGTATGGTACAGCAAGTTCCTATACCTGCGTCTGCGCCGTTGCCTTCCGCCACAACAACATCAGTGACAGGTTCTTTTTCAGGAAACGTAAGTGATGCTGCGGCCAAGATTGCCAGCGGGAAGGGCGGTGAAGTAGAAATGGTGCTGTATCAAAAAATTTCACTTGGTACAGGAAGCAGGGCAAACAATGCATGGCTTCAGGAAGTAAGTGATCCTATCTCCAAGGCAACGTGGGATAATTATGCGATGATATCCCCGCAAATGGGAAAAGAATTATTCGGCATAGATATATACGAGAGACGTGAGTCAGATAAATATGAAGTCAGCATCCATAAGCCAGTCATTAAGATAAATGCTGCCAACAACCAATCGATTGTACTTCCGGTCCTGATTATTCCCGGAACGCATCCTAATGTAATCGCGATGGCTGTAGGGTATGGCCGGCAGAGTAATAATAAAGATAAAACCGCCGAATTTATCGGTCGCGCTGCGAATGGGGTAGGTGTTAATGTATATCCCCTGGCCGTATTTAACGGAACTACCGTGTCATACTCTTCTGCTGTTACTATAGAAAAAACTGGTGATACATTTCCAATTGCACAAACTCAGGTTCATAATATTACCGAAGGCAGGCCTATTGTACGAGAGACTACTTTGAAGGAATTTATTTCCCATCCCGGAAAATTAAACGAACATGAGAAGGAAGAGCTCGAGCGCTATGGGGAGAATTTTGAACGGGATGCGACGCTCTATCCAACTTATGAGCATCCGGGTTTAAAGTGGGGAATGAGTATTGATCTTAATACTTGTATAGGTTGTTCTGCCTGTACAGTTGCCTGCGTGGCCGAGAATAACATTTCTACGGTAGGTAAATATGAAGTGTCGAGGTATCATGATATGCAGTGGCTCCGGATTGATCGCTATTTTACGGGCGACCCGCAAAATCCGGATATTGTGTTTCAGCCTATGCTTTGCCAACACTGCGATAACGCGCCATGTGAAAATGTTTGTCCCGTATCTGCAACCAATCACAGTAGCGAGGGATACAATCAAATGATTTATAACAGATGTATTGGTACTAAATATTGTGCGAACAACTGTCCTTATAAAGTACGTCGCTTCAACTGGGCCGATTACAATGGCGCAGATAGTTTCCCCGATAACCAGGCTGGTATTATCTCCGATGCTACGGCTGAATTGAATGAAGATCTTTCACGAATGGTGTTGAATCCGGATGTTACCGTGCGCTCCCGGGGAGTTATGGAAAAATGCAGTTTCTGTGTTCAGCGTTTACAGGAAGGCAAGTTAAATGCTAAAAAAGAAGACAGGCCATTAAGAGACCTGGAGGTTAAGACTGCTTGTATGCAAGCTTGCCCGACACACGCAATAATGTTTGGAAATGTAAACGATAAAGATAGCCGTATTTCACAGTTGAGATTGAGAGAGCAGAAGGAAAGAAAATATTATGTATTGGAAGAGTTGCATGTATTGAGCAATGTCAATTACCTCGTGAAAGTAAGAAATACTGACAGGGAGGTCGGTAACCTTGCTTCAGAAGAGGAGCATGCATAAAATTTGATTATTAAAATATATAACCGGGATTTCTTTTATAGCTAAAAGCTACATAACGTATGTCATTATTAAAATACGAATCGCAACTCAGGGAGCCTTTGGTAGATGGAGATAAGAATTATCATCAGGTAA
>JBDSPQ010000083.1:0-6719 GCA_039930305.1 Ginsengibacter sp.
GGTGTTTCTGTATAGTGCACAGTTGAATTAGTTTCCGTTACTTTAAAAATATTTGCATCAATATCTCTGCGAACATTACCAGGGTAAAGAAATGTATTTAGTGAATCTGAAACGGAGACACTTTTCCTAAAATATGCCGGAATAGATTTTAAATTATTTAAAGTGCCGCTCAGTGTAAGGATGTTTCCATAGACGGGGAAATCGGTTTTATCTACCATATAATAGTCACTATAATCATCCCAGGACCAACCCGGCCCCCATTTTGATTCATGAAAGGCCGATGTGTCTATGAATAATATTTTTTTTGCGGAAGTCAGAAAGTTTAGCACATTTCCAGAAGGAAAATCAGCATGTAAAAAAGTGGGATCGCCTGTACCCCGAATAAAGACGTTATTATCAGTTTCAGTATAGTACAAGCCTGCAAGGCTATCTCCCAGATATTTCATCGCAGCGTAGCAGGTAACCAGTTTTGTATTGCTGGCGGGTACAAAGTATTTGTCGCCCTGGTAGTTTAGCCAAAATTTTCCCGTTGCAGGTTCATAAATGCTTATTCCTGTTTGTGCATTTTTGAAAGTCGGAGTGTTCATTAATGCAGAAGTGACCTCTTTCTTTAATTTGCGGGAAGCGGAACAGCTTGTAAGTAATGAGATTGAGATTAGGGCGATTAGAAGGTAAGTTGTATTCATTGATTCTAAATTACAATTAAAAGCGAATCATGCTAAAAATGAGAATTACAAAGCAGGAAGAAGTGCAGGGTATTTCTTAAAATTTAGCATCGAGAAACCTTACTCTGGGCTATTTAGTAACTTTGCCATCCTGTCATTTTGACTATGAAAAATTTTCTGCATCAATTTTGACAATATTAATGTCTTCAATATAAATTTTAATTCAATCGCATTATATATGTCAGGTTTTCTCTCAAAAATATTTGGCGGAAGCAAAAGTCAGAAAGATGTAAAGGTGATTACACCTTATGTGGCACAGATCAATGCTTTCTTCGATCAATATCAGTCGCTTTCAAATGACGACTTAAGAAATAAAACATTAGAATTCAAGCAAAGAATTAAAGACTATTTGTCTGAAACCGATGCTGCCATTAATCAGAGAAAGGATGATGCTGAATTGCTCGATTCTGCTGATATTGATGGCCGGGATCGCATCTACCAGGAAGTTGATGGTATGATAAAGGCCAGGGATAAAAAAATCGAAGAAGTGTTACTCGAACTGCTGCCCGAAGCTTTTGCGGTGGTAAAGGAAACTGCCCGCCGGTTTAAAGAACATAAGGAGCTGACCGCGACAGCCACCCAGCTTGACAGGGACCTGAGCATTACAAAAAAATACATCACTATAGAGCCGGCAGATGAAAATGGGGGCGATAAAGTAATTTATAAGAATTCGTGGCCTGCAGGCGGTACAGAGATTACCTGGAATATGGTACACTATGATGTTCAGTTGATTGGTGGTATAGTACTTCACCAGGGAAAGATAGCAGAGATGGCAACCGGTGAGGGTAAAACTTTGGTGTCCACTTTACCAGCCTACCTGAATGCTTTGGCCGGGGAGGGTGTGCATATAGTAACGGTAAACGATTATCTGGCCCGACGTGATAGTGAGTGGAACGGTACCCTTTTTGAATGGCTGGGCCTCACCGTAGATTGTATAGATAAGCATGAGCCAAATAGCGACAACCGCCGAAAGGCATACAATAGCGATATTGTTTATGGTACGAATAATGAATTTGGCTTTGATTACCTGCGGGATAATATGGTCCATTCTCCTGATGAGATGGTACAGAGAAAACATCATTTTGCAATGGTGGATGAGGTAGATAGCGTATTGATTGATGATGCCCGTACGCCATTGATTATTTCCGGCCCCGTACCACGGGGCGATAAGCAGGAGTTTGACCAGATGAAGCCGCGGGTGGAAAGAATAGTGGATGCTCAAAAGAAAATAACCAGCAGTTTTTTGATCGAAGCAAAGAAAAAGATTACTGAAGGAAATGATGATCCGAAAGACGGAGGACTTGCATTGTTCCGGGCGCACAGGGGGCTACCTAAAAACGGAGCGCTTATTAAATATTTGAGTGAGCCGGGTATGCGGGTAAAGCTTCAGAAAACTGAAAATTATTATCTCGCCGATCAGCAAAAGAACATGCCAAAGGTGGATGAAGAGCTGTTTTTTCATATAGATGAAAAAAACAACCAGGTTGAGCTTACTGATAAAGGAATTGCGTTGATTACTAAATCCGGGGAAGACCCTGAGTTTTTTATACTGCCGGATATAGGGGTAAAGCTTGCGGAGATAGAAAAAAGTGATTCGACCGCCGACGAGAAACTCCATGAAAAAGAAACCTTGCTTAATGAATATTCTATAAAAGCGGAGAGAATTCATACCGTTCAGCAGCTACTGAAAGCTTATACGCTTTTCGAAAATGATGTAGAATATGTAGTGATAGAAGGCCAGGTAAAAATTGTAGATGAGCAGACAGGGCGTATTATGGAAGGCAGAAGATATTCGGATGGACTTCACCAGGCCATAGAGGCAAAAGAAAATGTAAAGATCGAAAGCGCTACGCAAACTTACGCAACCATCACTTTGCAGAATTTCTTCAGGATGTATCATAAGCTGGCGGGTATGACCGGAACAGCGGAAACTGAGGCAGCAGAATTCTGGGATATTTATAAGTTGGATGTGGTTTCTATACCTACCAACGTTCCCGTAATTAGAAGCGATACACAAGATCTCGTTTACAAAACGAAGCGTGAAAAATTAAGGGCGGTAATAGAAGAAGTTGAAAAAATGCGGGAGGCAGGAAGGCCTATTCTCGTAGGTACCACTTCTGTGGAAGTAAGTGAATTGCTTAGCCGGATGATGAAACAGAAAGGCGTGCCACATAACGTACTCAACGCCAAACAGCATGCAAGAGAGGCACAGGTTGTTGCTGAAGCAGGATTGGCGGGCAATGTAACTATTGCCACAAATATGGCTGGTCGTGGTACTGATATCAAATTAGGGTCTGGCGTAAAAGAAGCTGGCGGCCTTGCGATTTTAGGTACTGAACGGCACGAAAGCCGAAGGGTGGACAGGCAGTTGAGGGGTAGAGCCGGAAGGCAGGGTGATCCGGGTACATCGCAATTTTTCGTTTCACTCGAAGATGATCTGATGCGGATGTTTGGCAGCGAAAAAATTGCATCGTTGATGGATCGTATGGGATACAAGGAGGGTGAGGTAATTCAGCACAGCATGATTTCCAAAAGTATTGAACGTGCTCAAAAGAAAGTAGAAGAAAATAACTTCGGTATAAGAAAAAGATTGCTGGAGTATGATGATGTAATGAATAAGCAGCGTACGGTAATCTATGGAAGAAGAAATCACGCCTTATTTGGTGAAAGATTGGCGCTTGATCTCGACAATGCATTTTATTCAGTTGCCGAAGGAATTATTATTTCATTCAAGGAAATAAATGATCATGATGAGTTTAAGCTTGCCGTGATTATGAACTTTGGCATTGATACAAGTATTACCGCCGAGGATCTCGCTAAAGATGATCTCCACACCCTCTCCAACCGGCTGTATTACGAAGCCAAAGATCATTACAACCTGAAAAACAAATTGATGAACGAGCAGACACTCCCGGTAATTAAAAATATCCGTAGGGAACAAGGCTCACATATTGAAAATATTGCTGTTCCTTTTACAGATGGAAAAAAGGCCATGCAGGCAGTGGCCAATCTGGACAGGACTATTGCAACAAATGGAGCCGAACTAACGAATGCGCTTGAACGAAATATAACACTTGCTCTTATAGATGATTCATGGAAGGAACATTTGCGGGCTATGGATGATTTGCGTCATAGTGTGCAAACGGCGGGTTACGAACAAAAGGACCCTTTGGTGATCTATAAAATTGAAGCTTTTAACGCCTTCAAGCAAATGGATGATCAGGTAAATAAAGACATTGTGAGCTTTCTTGCTCATTGTAACATACCGGTAGAACAGAACCAGGCGGGCAGAATTCAAGAAGAAAGAAAGCGGAAAACTGACATGAGTAAAATGCGTCAGCGTAAAGAGGAATTTGCCGGCGCAGGCGCAGGTGGCCCTGAATATCTCCCCCAGGAAAATGAATACATAGATCCTTCTGAGAGTATTAAACAGGAACCAATTAAAGTCGGCCCAAAAATCGGTCGTAATGATCCTTGTCCTTGCGGAAGTGGAAAGAAATATAAGCAGTGCCATGGTAAGGACGCTTAATACCTTCATTGACCATACCGTCTTGAAGCCAACGACTACCTTGCAGGAAGTGCGAAAATTGTGCGACGAATGTATTGAACACAAATTTGTGGCGGCCTGCGTTCCCCCTCCTTTTGTAAAATCTGCTAAAGAGTTTTTACATGGCTCAGAAGTCAAAGTGGCTACTGTCATTGGCTTCCCCTTTGGGTATTCCACTATCGAAGCGAAAGTTGCCGAAATAGTTTTAGCCATAGTTGACGGTGCAGACGAATTGGATATGGTAATAAATATTTCCGCAGTAAAAAATAACGACTGGCAATTCCTGGCGAATGAAATCAATACAATTTTACCGATTATCCGGAACAGGGAGAAAGTAATCAAAATAATTATTGAAAGTGGGATTCTTACTGATGATGAAATAATAAAATGCTGTGATATCTACGGCGCAGCAGGTGTTGATTTTGTTAAAACCTCAACCGGTTACGCTGAAAAAGGTGCCAGTATTCATGCAGTGAAACTTATCCGGGCGCACCTTAGCGATACCGTAAAAATAAAAGCAAGCGGCGGTATAAAGTCCGCCGAATTTGCCAATCTGCTGATTGAAGCAGGCGCGGTCAGGCTGGGCTGCAGCAGCAGTGTAGCGATAGTTACAGAAACTAGTGCTCTCACATCGCCAGGCACTTAGGTTATTAAATTCATTGCGCAATGGACTTCCACTTCATTACTTAACATGGTATTAGTAATAATGGTATTATTTTTGACCTTTTACCCGTACAAGATGAAGCAAACCTTATTCTTTCTTTCGTTATTTCTTTCGGTAAATGTATTTGCCCAGTATTCTGACTCTTCACATGACTCTAGAGTAGTTGTTCACAGTGACTACCGCCTTGACATTCTTGGTAAAAGGATATCGGAAATAAATACAAGTATTTTAAAAGCACAGGCCCGTACGGCAAAAGGCTATCGTTTGATGGTGCTTAATACAAATGACCGTGAGTATGCATTGCGTGTGCGTTCCGAATTGTTGCAAAGATTCCCTGAACAAAAACCTTATATGTGGTTTGCCAATCCCTATATAAAAATAAAATTTGGCAATTTCCGCACGAAAGAGGAAGCAACGGATTACAAGAGTCAAATAAGTAAAATGCTTGACGGAGCCTCTGTATACCTGCTATCAGAGACCATAGAAGTAAAGCCTGACAAAGATTTCGACCCTGATGAACTAAGATAGTCCAACACTTCAATAAGCCTGTAGAGTTTCTTTATGAAACTCTTTTTACTTTTGAGAAAAGCCTTCATGCTGCGGGGCGAAATAAAATCTATCATGATTAAGGAGAAAATTAAATTACTGGCGGACAGTTACACTGAAGAGTTCACTGGCATTCGGCACCATCTTCATGCCTACCCTGAATTAAGCTTCAAAGAATATAAGACCTCAAAATATGTTCAGCAATGTCTTGCCAGTTGGCAAATAGATAATACGGTGATATCTGAAACAGGCGTTGTTGGGTTGGTAAAGGGGATCAACCCAGGGTCCAGGGTGATTGCCCTGCGTGCCGACATGGATGCACTCCCTATACAGGAAAAAAATGAAATAGCATACCGTTCAAAAAATGATGGCGTTATGCATGCCTGTGGGCATGATGTGCATACTGCCTGCCTGTTGGGCGCCGCTAAAATCCTCAATGAACTAAAGGATGATTGGGAGGGCACCGTGAAAATAATTTTTCAGCCCGGAGAGGAAAAGAACCCCGGTGGAGCAAGTATTTTAATAAAAGAGGGAGTACTTGAAAATCCAAAACCCGAAGGAATATTAGCCTTGCACGTGCATCCGGGATTGCCGGTTGGCCACCTGAGTTTCAGGGAGGGAATGGTAATGGCAAGTGCAGACGAAATTTATATAACTATACAAAGCAAGGGCGGACATGCCGCAGCCCCTCATCTCACGAGCGATTCTATTCATGCAGCTTCACAACTGGTCGTCAATCTTCAGCAGGTTGTTAGCCGTATGAACGATCCTTTCAATCCTTCGGTATTATCCATTACATCCATACAAGGTGGCAATACCACCAATGTGATACCAGGTGAAGTAAAGTTGATAGGCACCTTTCGTGCTATGAATGAACAATGGCGTTTCAAGGCACATGAACTTATAAGAAATATTTCTGATAGTACGGCCCGAATTACCGGGACCCAAATAAGCGTCGTCATAGACGTGGGATATCCCTTTGTAATTAATGAGAAGCGACTCACCCAAATGGCTAAACGAAAAGCGGAAGAATTTGCGGGAACTGAAAATGTATTTGAAACGGAGATGCGCATGGGAGCGGAAGACTTTGCATTTTATTCACACAAAATACCGGCTTGCTTTTTCAGGCTCGGTGTGGGGAATATTGAAAAAAACATTACTGCCGGCGTACATACGTCGCTTTTTAATATAGATGAAGCTGCGATTCCCAATGGCGTTGGAATTATGGCGTGGCTCG
>JBDSPQ010000084.1:0-4769 GCA_039930305.1 Ginsengibacter sp.
CAAGCGGGTATATCAAAAACAGGATTTTCCTCCAAATGACAAAACTTATGGTTGGGACGGAAATGTGAAGGGGGCTTCCCCTTCTACTGCGGTGTATGTGTATGTCCTGGATGTGCTTTGTGATTCCGGAGAGCGAATAAGCAAAAAAGGCAGCGTAATTCTTATAAGGTAAATTTTCTCCCACATCCCCTCTCGCTTAAGCTTTGCATTTTTCATTACGCTGCTATCATCAATGGCATTAGAACTTATGTACATTTGTTTGCATTGAAAATCCATAAATAAAATAGTTAATGAAAAATTGGTTAATCTTTTTTCTGACCATTGTATTAGTAGCCTGCTCGGTCAGCAGGAATAAAACATTACCTGTAGACACCTTCGAGAAGCCAAAGGAAAATCCGATCTTAAGCGCTGATTCTACATTGACATTTTTGGATCCAATAACGGGCAAAACTGTTTATTGGCAGAAGGCAGATGTTTTCAACCCTGCTGCGATTGTCAAAGATGGTAAAATATTTTTGCTGTACAGATGTGAAGATAATAAGGCAGCTGATATTGGGGGAAGAACCTCACGATTAGGGTTAGCCGAAAGCAATGATGGAATTCATTTTGAAAAGCATGCTGCACCTGTTCTGTATCCTGCAAATGATGAATTTCGCAAATATGATTTCCCCGGCGGATGTGAAGACCCGCGATTGGTACAAATTGAAGATGGGCGGTATGTAGTCGCCTATACAGCCTGGAATAATAAAATTGCCAGGTTATCTATCGCTTTTTCTAATGACCTGGAACACTGGACCAAAAAAGGCCCTGCATTTACAAAAGCATATAATGGAAGATACCTGGATCAATGGAGTAAATCTGGCTCAATGATAACAAAAATGGTGAATGGAAAGCAGGTGCTGGCAAGGATAAACGGAAAATACTGGATGTATTGGGGTGAACATTTTATTAATCTTGCCTGGTCAGAAAATTTATATGACTGGACTCCTATGCAGAACGATAAGGAAGAACTTCTTTCCATCGCCGCACCCAGACCAGGAAAGTTTGACAGCGATCTAACTGAATGTGGCCCGCCCGCCATTTTAACCCAAAGCGGAGTAGAGTTACTTTACAATGGCAAAAATGCCACTGATGAAAACGCTGACACATTATTACCCAAAGGAACTTATTCCACTGGTAGAATCATGTTTGACAAAGCCGACCTGGTAACAATCATAAAAAGATCTGACGCGCCCTTTCTGAAGCCCTCACTCCCACATGAAATAAGTGGGCAATACAAAGCGGGAACTACTTTTGCAGAAGGCTTGGTTTATTTTAAAGGCAAATGGTTCTTGTATTATGGTACAGCAGATTCGTTTGTCGGGTTAGCCATTTCAGAGTAAATCAGCAGTACATTCACGACCAAATGACATTAATGTAAAAGAAATGGAAATAAGCAGCTTTAGAAATTCTTTATCTCAGGAAGATCCGCCACATGGTTTATCGGCCTACGTTGAATCACTTTGGTTTGATGCTAAGGGAAACTGGGGAAAAGCACATGAAGTGGTGCAAGACATCAATACGCAGGATGCGGCATGGATACATGCATATCTTCATCGAAAAGAAGGAGATGTTGGGAATGCGGATTATTGGTACGTCCGCGCCGGTAAAAGGAGGCCGGGGATTTCACTTCAAAAGGAATGGGAAGATTTGCTTGCTTATTTTTTATCGATCCGAGATTCTCATTCATGATAAGGAAAGTTGTAACCTCTATCTTTGTAAAAAAAGATGATTTCTTTTCTCAAAAACTTATTCGCCCCGTCAGAGTTTGATGAAAACAATTTTTTTCTAATTGCCGGTCCGTGTGTGGTGGAAAGTGAAGAATTGGTAATGGAAGTTGCTGAGAAGGTTTCTGCAATCTGCAAAAATCTGGGAATTGCTTACGTTTTTAAGGCGTCTTATCGTAAGGCAAATCGAACCAGTGCAAATTCCTTTACTGGTTTAGGAGACGAGGCTGCCCTGGAAATAGTACAAAAAGCAGGAAAAAAATATTCTGTTCCCACTACATCAGATATTCACGCTCATGAAGAAGCGGCAATAGCTGCAAAATATATCGATATCCTTCAGATTCCTGCTTTTCTCTGCAGGCAGACAGATTTGTTGGTTGCGGCCGCTAATACTGATAAAATCGTAAATGTGAAAAAGGGACAGTTTTTAAATGGCGAGTCTATGAAATTTGCTATTGAAAAAATACACAAAGAAGGAAATGACAAGACCATGCTTACTGAACGTGGCAATACTTTCGGGTATACTGACCTGGTAGTCGATTTTAGAAATATTTATACAATGAAAAACCTTGGAGTGCCGGTCATAATGGATTGTACACACAGTCTTCAGCAGCCCAATCAAAGCAGCGGTGTTACAGGCGGAAATCCTCAATTAATTGAAACCATTGCGAAAGCTGCCATTGCAACTGGTGCGGATGGGCTATTCATAGAAACTCATCCAGATCCTTCTTGTGCCAAAAGTGATGGGGCAAACATGTTGAAGCTTGACCTGCTACAGGATCTTTTGGAGAAATTAGTAAGGCTAAGAAAAGCAGTCATTCCTATCTCCTCCAATCCTTAATAATTTCTAAGACGCATTTCTACTCTCCTGTTTTTGGAACGGCCGGCGGCGGTCTTATTATCAGCAATGGGTTTTGTTTCACCATAACCCGTCGCTACAATGCGACTTTCATCAATCCCTTTGCTGATTACGTACTCTTTTACAGAATTAGCCCGGCTTTCTGATAGCTTCTGGTTTAGCTCATCACCACCCGAATTATCAGTATGGCCGTCGACATCGATTTTATAAGTAGCGTTGTCTTTAAGTACTTGTACCACATCATTTAGTGAATTAAAGGATTTAGGGAGAAGTTTCGCACTTCCTGTGGCAAAGAATACATTTTGGGCTGCTTTATTTATCCTTTCTACCACCACGACATCAATTACCGGGCAGCCTGAGTTTGACGCAGGGCCAATTTCATTAGGACATTTGTCTTCCTCATCATTTACGCCATCACTATCCGTATCAGGTACCGGACAACCCTGGTAGCGGGCTCCCCCGGGAACGTTGGGACATTTATCGTCCTCGTCATTCACTTCATCGTTATCAGTATCAGGTATTGGGCAGCCCTGGTATTTGGCGAGCCCAACTTCATCAGGACATTTATCATCTTTATCTGCTACGCCATCACCATCCCTATCGGGGCAGCCCTGCAATGCAGCTATTCCTGCAATATCCGGGCAGGCATCAAGGCTGTCGATGATTCCATCTCCGTCCCTGTCAATAACAACAGGAATTTCAACTTCTTTCGGTGCGACTTTTCTTGCTGTAATGTTGGCAGCTACGCTAATGCTGTGCGTGAAATGATAGCTTGCATTTTCTGTAACGGGTATCCGGTACTGTGAGCTCAAGAATAAAAATCCTTCTTTGAAAAGACTAATTTGCAGACCAGCACCAACAGGTATAAAGGCCGCAAAATATTTATTATACCTGCTGGCACCTACACCCAAATCAACATAAGGAGTAACAGCATATTTATCTGAGAGCAATTTCAGGTTAAGCCCCGCGGTCGACTCCAGCAAGAGCGTGTTTGTATTAAAATCAGGTCTGTTTTCTATAGGATAATTTAAAAAAGACCCTTCCAGGGTGGCGATAAAATCTACGTGTTCATTTAAACCTGAAAGATAATTTACAGCCAGGCCAGGAATCATGCGTTTGACATTCAGCAAATTACCGGCATTGATAACACTTACAAGGCCATGGCTTCTTATATCTGCAGGTGTGTTAAAATCATTTAGTATAAAGCCGAAACCAAGCGTCTTTCCTTTTTTATAATTTTCTGTTTGGGCAATTGCGGTAGTAAACGTGACTAGGAATATAACAAGCAGGTAAAAATTTTTCATAAAAATTATCGTATTTGAAACAAAAGTAGACGCTTACATTGAAAGCCGGAAATTAATTAGATAATATCATCCTTAACCTGAAACTATCCCTGAAATGGGCATCAGCATGTAACCTTAGGAAATTACCTTTGAAGTGTGGAAGCATGAAAATTCCTTAATACCTCCACTCTTACCCTCACCAGCCCACGGGAAAGGTAGCCCAATTTTTTAGCAGCGATCCACGATAAATCTATGAGTCTTTTATTCTTTGGATGAAGTCTGTCATTAATTTTTAAAACGACGGAACGATTGTTGGAAATATTGGTGACTCTGACCCATGTATTAAGTGGCAAAATATTGCACGCAGCTGAATACTTTTTTGATTTGTAAATTTCACCATTGGCAGTTCTGTGATTATTAAATTTTGTAGCGTAATAACTGGCAGTTCCATATTTGATTATTTTTTTTGACGCTCCAATGGGTGTTAAATGTTTTTTTGTTTGAGTTAGCGCTTCTGTACAAAATAAAAGACCTGCCAGGAGTAGCAGAAAAGGGCCGCTGAATCGATAAACACACCTTGTATGATTTGTTGCTGGCAAGAGTTAAAAGTAAAACGTAATTTTCAATTAAATATTTACAAGTTGAGAATTCATTTACGTGGCAAAAAAATATAAAAGTCTTCTATTTGTTATATTTGCGGTTTGTGCTTCCCGATCGATTGACAAGTTAATTCTCTTTCCTGCGAATACCCGTGATGTGAAATGTTGTAGCATAAAAAAAATACTGACTAATCTTACCTTTTAAAATGAAGTGTTTGGCGCGCATATTATGTTACATCGCTTTTATCAGCTGTTTTTGGAG